>NZ_JAQDVB010000025.1:11377-52129 GCF_027674365.1 Coprococcus sp. AM11-30B
AGAATTTGTAGGTGCGATTGATGAAAATTATTGAAGTTAAAGAAAATAAAAAACAATATCTTGATTTGCTCCTATTAGCAGATGAGCAGGAAGATATGGTTGACCGTTATCTTGATAACGGCAAGATGTATGTACTTGATGATAATGGGGTCAAGTGTGAGTGTGTCATAACCGATAAAGAAAATGACATACTTGAAATCAAGAACATTGCGACAGTTCCAGAATATCAAGGGAAAGGTTATGCAAGAGCCTTAATTGAGTTTATTGTTAATAATTACAGAGAGCAATATGCCATTCTGCAAGTGGGAACAGGCGATAGCCCACTGACAATACCATTTTATGAAAAGTGTGGTTTTGTCCGTTCGCATATCATATCAAATTTCTTTATAGATAATTATGACCACCCAATCTATGAGAGTGGAATACAGTTGGTAGATATGGTGTATTTGCAAAGACCGTTATAATTTAAATTCAAGTTGAACAAAATCGCTGCGCGATGGTCTGCCAAGGCTGTGGCGCAGCTTTCTTTTTCTCAATAATAAAATAGGCAATGGCAATTCTTACCAGCATTTGATATTGTAAAGTTACCACACAAAACAATTCAATTCAGAAAGACACCACTGCCTATGAAAAGAATACCATTTGACCGCTTTTCTGACAAGCGGTTTTATTATGCTAATGCACCTCCATGTAAGCAGGTTTTTTCATTAACTACTGATTTTACATGGAGGATTTTATTATGTACGAAGAAATTTTTAATCAGATTCGATCTGCTACAAATAAACGGAATCTCAAGGATTCCACGATTCATGCATACTGTACCAGTGTTGCTCATTTTTTGAACCACACAGCCAAGGATATAGATGCATTAACAACTGACGATGTTGATATATTCCTAACTGAAAAGAAACTTTCCGGGATTTCACCAGAAACATACAATCACTACCATTCAGGAATCCGCTTCTTTTACAAGAAAGTATTGAAGATGAATTGGGACGATGAGGACATACCTCGTATGAAAAGGGACAGGAAGTTACCGACAGTGCTTACAAAAGCAGAAATATCGGCTATTCTTGATGCTACGCTAAATCTGAAACACAAAGCTATGATTGCTACTATGTATTCAGGCGGACTACGTGTTTCAGAAGTCACACATCTTCATTATGATGATATTTCACGCAAGAACAAAACCATACACATCCGTGATGGGAAAAGTCGCTCTGATCGTTATACTTTGCTTGCAGACCGGACGCTCGAGATACTGACAGAATACTGGTTTCAATGTGGCAGACCAAGAGGGATTTTGTTCCCAAGTTCATGGACAGGGGATTATCTTACAAAAGATAGTGTCATTCAGTTTTTTCGTGAAAGTACCAAAAGAGCAGGCATTCAGAAACACGTCTCCACGCATTGTTTACGTCACAGCTTTGCAAGTCATCTGTTTGAATCCGGCTGTGATGTAAAATATATTCAAGCGCTTCTGGGACATCGTGATCCAAAATCAACAGAGGTTTATCTGCATGTAAGCAATAAAACTCTGCTTGGAATTAGGAGTCCATTTGATGAGATGGGCGGTGAATGATTATGGAGAAATCATGTACGATACAAGATGTATTTGAACGGTTTTATCCTTCTTATGAAAAGAGGAATAGCCCTCCTGCTCATCATAGAAAAACAGCTTATCATATCATGAACTGTAAAACAGGCGCTTTTGGTGTAAACATCAGTGTTTGTGAAGACTGCGGATGTATCAGCATTCATAATAACTCCTGCAGAAGCAGATGCTGTCCCATGTGCCAGGAGTTTCCGAAAGAGAAATGGATTGATGCACAAAAAGAGAATGTACTTGATGCACCTTATTATCATGTAGTATTCACAGTTCCTGATGAATTGAATTCCATCATTTACAGCAACCAGAAGCTGTTGTATGATGCACTGTATCATGCTGCCTCAGCAACCTTGAATGAATTGGCAAAAGACGCAAAGTATCTAGGAGCTAATATAGGGTATATCTGTATTCTTCATACCTGGGGTTCTGCAATGAATTATCATCCGCATATTCATACCATTGTTCTTGGAGGTGGACTTGATGATGAAAACAACTGGAAAGATACAGGTGGAAAATTTTTTCTCCCATATGGTGTTATCTCAAAAGTGTTTCGTGGAAAATATATGGATGAGTTAAAAAGCCTGTGGAATGATTCTAAGCTTAAATTTCATGGTACAGCAGAGAAATATCAGAACAGCTATCGTTTTAAAGAACTTTTTGATAAGTGTTATGAAAAGAACTGGGTCACTTACTGTAAAGAAACTTTCAATGGTGCACAGTCGGTTATCAATTATCTTGGAAAATATACCCACAGGATAGCAATCAGTAATCATCGAATCAAATCCATGACAGATACGACAGTTACATATGTAGTAAAAGACTATAAAAACGAAGGCTGCTGGAAAGAGAAAACAATTTCAGGAGAAGAATTCATCCGTCGATTCATGATGCATGTTCCTCCCAAACGATTTGTCAGAATCCGGCACTATGGTCTGCTATCATGTAGAAACAAGAGAAAAAAGATAACTCACTGCAGAAACCTGCTTGGATGTAAGAAATACATTTCTACATTAAAAAATCTAAATGCAGTAGAAATGATAAAGGTTTTGTATAATATTGATGTATGCAAATGTTCTTCTTACGGAGGGAATATGGTATCACCCCGCAAAGATAAATACAGTTCTTCTTTTCGTGCACATATGAGATGTTAAAATCTATAATTGCATAGAATAAATGACTTCCGCATAGGAGGTTTGTTTGTCATGCCTGAAATTGATTTCTTGAAGAAAAAAACTTTTACCAAAACATCCGGTATGATAAACTTAAGGAAAAGAGCAACGATTGAATCCCCATAGCTATCGGCTAAAGGGACGCGACTTTGTTCACCAAGGTAAAATCGAAATTGATGTAAACGAAAGGGCAGTTTTTATCAGAACTCAAGGCTGCTTTTTCGTTTACACCAACTCCGATTGTTTCCTTAACAGTTTATGGAGAGTCACCGTTATGATTAGAGAATTTCAAAGGGATGATATAAATAAAGTTGCAGATATATGGTTGGATACAAATATAAAGGCACATAATTTTATCCCCGCCGAATACTGGAAAAGCAATTTCAAATCAGTAAAAGAAGCGTTGTTACTAGCAGAGGTTTATGTGTATGAGTATGATACAGAAATACAGGGTTTTATAGGGTTAAATGATGAATATGTTGAGGGCATTTTTGTTTCTGGTGAAATGCAATCGCAGGGTATAGGTAAAATTCTGCTGAATTATGCAAAGGATAAAAGGAATAAGTTGCACTTGAACGTATACCAAAAGAACGCACGGGCAATATCTTTTTATAACAGAGAAGGATTTGAGATTCAGCATAGTGGCTTAGATGAGGCTACCGGAGAAAAAGATTATGTAATGACATGGCAACACAAATAGAAAATCCAGTTTGTATAATTGAAAAAATGAAAAACGCATAGACAACTGTGTCTATTAGTGAAAATACGACATTTCTCGCTTTGTGTCGTGTTATTTGCAGATAACAGATTCTATATTTGATGATGAAAGGAGGAGTTGAGGTGGACCAAGTAAAAATCGGGAATTTTTTAAAAAAACTTCGCAAAGAAAAAGGCATTACACAGGAGCAGTTGGCAGAAATATTAAATGTCTCTGGAAGGACCGTATCCAGATGGGAAACCGGAAACAATATGCCGGATATCAGTATTCTTGTGGATATTGCAGATTATTATGATATCAGCATTCCTGAGATTATCAGTGGAGAAAGGAAAAGCGAGATGATGAACGAAGAAGAAAGAAAAATTGCTAAAACAATGTCAGATTATGCAACTACAGAGAAAGAGAAGATTTTTAAGGAAATGAAGCTCCAAAGTGTCATGGGAGTTTGTGCATTGGTTCTATACTGGATTCTGCATGAAACAGGTGCATATATGTATAATGATGTGTTAGGAAAGCTTGCCGGCTATTGTGAGACCTTGGTATCTGTGTCAGTCATAATGATGGCAGTATTTACGACAGGATCTTTAAGCAAGGTGCGGAGCAAGAGTAGGAAAGTTTTTGTGTTCGAAAATTTCCCAAAACCTATGCAATTAGTTGTAATTGCAGTTGTTGCTTTTGGTGGAGCTGCTGTGATCAAGCTGGTACTGGTGTATTTTTTCGGCTTATAAGTATTTTCAAATTCGTATTACATACTATGGAAAAAGAACTTTTTGACATTTCCACAGATGCGTGCTAATATGATTATAGAAAAAGAGTGCTACCGATAGACGGTTAGTCCGTTTTACTATTTAGAATATCATCAAAGATAACCGCTTAGTTTACCAGACCAGGGCGGTTATTTTTGTGGTTTATGATTATCTTTGCCTAATGTATATCCGATACTAAAGCAGGTTAAGCCGAAGCTCACTACTGCTATGAAGTCAATAATACTCATTGGCTTAGCCCTCCTTTCCACTGGATTCCTTTACAGGTTTCTATGTAATCAGAGGGTCACAGGTCTCCGTTTCACTTCGGTCGTTGCAAAACGAGTGCCACTGGCACTCTGCAACCCTCTGTTGAAGGACTAACCACCTACCGTTATGGTAGCACCCATATTCTGATTATAACAGCTTGAAACTGTCGGCGTAATATGAAGTTGACAGATGAGAGTAGGGCAACTGTAGAAAAGAATCTTTTCGACCAGGGATTCCGGTGCCAAAACGGTGCCAAGAAATCAGGCAAATCAAAATAGGTGGTGCAATTCAGCCGTTTTTCACTATATTTTGGAGAGAAAACCATAAAAAATATGAGATAAAACGGGATTAAAGTATCGTGCAGGTGGACGTACTGTAGGATCAGGACGTGTTGCTACAATCATCGAGTAATATTCGTGATGGCATTGAGCCGTGCAAATAAGTAAATAATATCAGGGAAGAGTGCTTGCATTCTTCCCTGTATTTTTTTGCTTATTTATAGGGCGAAATCCCGCGATTGAATGAGTCAGTCGAAAAATCCCACGCTATATCTGATTTTTCTGAATCAAATAAATCTTAAGAGCAAGTTCTATTTCCGTATGTCTGGAATTATCTCTCAAATCAATTTCAAGTAAATCACAAATTTTCTGAAACCGATATTTCACAGAATTATAATGTAAAAAAAGCTTTTCAGATGCCAGCTTTAAATTCCATCCACAGTTGATGATAGACTGTAGTGTTTCAATCAGGTTTGCATGATGCTGGTCATCGTATTGCTGCAGAGGCTTTACATATTTATCGCAGAATTCAATTGCCTCGTTATTGGATGAAATAGAAAATAATAAGCGATAGATTCCAATCTGATCATAAAAGAACAGACGGTTAAATTGCTGAATCTGATAGACAGTCTGGATGACCTGCTTTGCCTGTTGGTAGCTGTTGTGAATATTGATAATGTCATCTACATACATTCCAACTCCCATTGAAATAGTAAAAGGAACGGCGTTCAACAGACTGTGCTGGATTTGACTGAATGTATCTGCAAGGGTTTTACGGGCGCTGACAGGCAGTTTTCCAGTGATCAGAAAGGCAATAAAGTCACTCTGTGAATAATAAATAGTGGAAGGGAATGCCTGCTTGATATACTTAATAGAAGTATCAAAAATCTGGTCTGTATATTTCTGAAGCTTTTCATTTGTTCCGGTATCCAGATTACGCAGATAATACTTTTTAATATTGTTTATATCGATGATCGCAACAAATCCGCCGCCGTCCAGATTCCAGCCGTATAAATGGGCACGTGTATTGATCTCTTCACGTGTTTTGACGTTGTTAAGCATTAGATCACCTACAAAAGAAGAGTAATATTTCTCTTCGATCATCCGGTTACTGATTCGGATCTGCATACGCAGGATAATTACGATACTGGCATATTCAATCGCTGTTTTGTAGATATTGGAGTCAGTATCCGGATATGTCCGGTCAGAACGGTCAGAAAGAAGCATAATATATCCAAATTTCTGCTCTTTATTGACAACGTCGATACACTGATATTTCTCTCGGTATTCATTTAAAATAATTTCATATGATAATCCCTTCAGATAAAGACTATCCTCGCTTACATTTTCAGAAAAATATACTTTGTGGAAAACAGTATCAACATAGGCAGTCGGTTCCTGGATCAGAGTACTCAGTGTCTGCAAAATTTGATGGATAGAGCGGTCATTTATTGCCAGTTCCAGGAAACTCTCGTGAATCTTGGAAGATTCTTTTAGCTGCTCCGCCTGTTTGGATATAATTCCGGACAGAGTTGGATTGATAATGTCGGCAAATGCGTAGATTGCCGGACAGTAGATCAGTGGTAAAGCTTTTTCATCACAAAGTTTTTTGGCATTTTCCGGAATAACCTTTATGTACCGGTCCGATTTGACAATTAGTGCACTGATATTTCTTGACAACAGCTTGCTGATGAAATCAAGAAAAGAATTAGGCGTCTTTTCCAGGGCATAGGTCGTTGTGATCACAACTTCATTTCCTTTTAACCACTGGAAGCCATCCGGAGTATCAACGACGGTTACTGTGGAGATTTCTCTGTGTACACCGAGATTTCCGGAAATAAGTTTTAATCCCTTAATAGTTGGCAGTTCTAATAGTTCTTCGACAGTCATTTTTAGTCTCCTTGTAATAAAATTGTATCTCAAATACAAAAACTGATAAAATAATTATATCACAAATACAAAAAAATGATGTCGAATATAAAAAAATCAAGATAAATTTGTACATGATATATATAGAAAGCAAAGTTATTAAGTTGTAAACTTATCATCAACAAGAGGAAACTGGATAACAAAAAAGGAACATGAAAGAAGAAAGGAAGAGAGTATATGGATTATGTAGAGATTTCTAATTCAATGATCGTGTATTTGCTTTGTGGTATTACTGTAGCAATTGCATTTGTCCAGGCTGTTCTTTATATCCGAATGGCAAAGAAAATGACAGTGAAGGCAAACATTCCGGCAACAGTGCCGAAGACAGCATTCAGAGTCGGTCTCATTTCCGCAATCGGACCTGCACTTGGTGTATTTATCGTAATGGTTGGTCTTATGACTTCGATCGGAGGTCCAATGGCATGGCAGAGACTTTCCATCATTGGTGCAGCACCGACAGAGCTTACTGCAGCAACGCTTGGTGCTGAAGCGGCAGGCGCAGAGCTTGGAGGAGCTGGATTTACACTGAAAGTTATGGCTGTCAGCTGGTTCGTAATGGCACTCAACGGAGCCGGATGGCTGGTTGTAACAGGTCTTTTTACACCTGCACTTGAAAACTTAAGAACAAAGATGAGCGGTGGCGATTCAAAATGGCTGGTTGTAATGAGTGGGGCCTGTTCACTTGGTATCTTCGGTTATCTGGATGTCAACGAAATTGGTAAAGGATGGGGAAATGCAGCAGCCGTTGCCGGTGGTATTATTGGAATGGCAATCCTTGAAAAATTTGTAGCAAAGAAAGTTCCAAAAATCAGAGAGTACAATCTTGGTATTGCAATGATCATCGGAATGTTATTTGCAATCATCTATGATATGGCAGTTGGAGCATAGGAGGGTATGATTATGGAAAATAAAGAATTAATGTCAGAATGGAAAAAGAATAGTATTAGAATCGGTACTCCTACAAACCTGCTCGCAGCATTTACATCATTTATACCGGTTATCTGGCTGTGTATTACCTATAACTGCTGGCCGGATCCGAAAGTAGTACTTGCAGGATGGGGAATGGTTGCATTATCATTTGGTGCATTCTATGTTGTTGAACCAATTTCTTACTATGCAGCTCTTGGACTTACTGGTACATATTTAAGTTTCCTTTCAGGAAATATCGGTAACATGCGAGTTCCATGTGCAACAATGGCTCTTGAAACGACGGAGAGTGAACCGGGAACGCTTCAGGCAGAGGTGGCTTCTACAATGGCAATCTGTGGTTCTATTATTACAAACCTGATCGCTACAACAGCAGCTGTTTTAGTAGGATCAGCAGTTGTATCCGTACTTCCAGATGTTATTGTATCCGCTCTTACAAAATATGCAGCAGGTGCAATTTTCGGAGGAACTTTTGGAACCTATGCATTGAAATATCCTAAAGTTGCCATCTTTGGTATGGGACTTCCGCTTATCCTTAAATTTACGATCGCTCCTCCGGCATGGGTACTTATCGTTGTGTCTGTATTCGGAAGCCTTGGATTTGCAAGACTGTTATATGTAAAAGAAAAGAAAACTGCTTAGTGGGAAATGAATAAAAAGCAAAAGATTCATAGAGAAAAGAGGGAATAAGCATGAGTATGTGGAAAGAATGTGAAGGTTTACAGGAAGAACTCGTAAAAATACGAAGAGAGTTGCATCAGATTCCGGAATTTGGTTTTGATCTTCCGGAAACGCAGAAATATGTAACAGATAAATTGGATGAACTCGGAATTCCTTATAAATGTTCAGGAACAGACAGCAGTATCATTGCAGAAATCAAGGGTGGGCAGCCAGGTAAGACGGTTGCACTTCGTGCAGATATGGATGCACTTAAGATTACGGAGGCAAATGATGTCGATTATAAGTCCAAACATGAAGGTCTGATGCATGCCTGTGGACATGACAATCATATCGCAATGCTTCTTGGAGCTGCAAAAGTTTTGAATGCACACAAAGCAGAAATTAAAGGAAATGTAAGACTTCTGTTCCAGACCGCGGAAGAATTATCCAAAGGCGCAGAGATTATGATCAAAGATGGTGCAATGGATGGTGTAGATGCTGTATTTGGACAGCATATCGGAAGTATCATCAACAAAGATATCCCTGCAGGAAAGGTAATTGTTACTCCTGGATGCTGTATGGCGTCATTTGACAGATTTGTGATCCATGTAAAAGGAACAGGTTGTCATGGCTCTACTCCGGAAAAAGGAACAGACCCGATTACAATGGCGTCTCATATTGTAATTAACCTGCAGGAAATCATTGCACGTGAAGTTTCCGCAGTAAAAGCTGCAGTTGTAACAATTGGTTATTTCCATGGTGGTGTTGCTTATAATGCAATTCCAAGCGAAGTAGAAATCGAAGGAACGATCCGGGCACTGGAAGAGCCAATAAGACAGTACCTTGCAAAACGAATTGAAGAGATTGCAAAGAGTACAGCAGCAACATTCAGAGGAACAGCAGAAGTTGAGATGGACTGGGGAGCACCTCCGGTAATCAATAACGATGAGATGGCAGCACTTGTAACTGAAGCCGCAAAAGAAGTTGTAGGTGAAGAGGATGTTGTAAGTAAAGTTCCGGCACCAAATATGGCAGGAGAGGATTTTGCATACTACTTACAGAAAGTACCCGGAGCATTTTTCTTCCTTAGTTCTTCTAATCCGGTAAAGCATACGGATGTTCCTCATCATAATCCACACTTTAATGTAGATGAAGACGTGCTCTACAGAGGATCAGCAATGTTTGTAAAGATTGTAGAAGCTTATCTGAAGTAGTATAATAAAGCAAAAAAGGCAGGATAAGAGTATGAATGCACAGATGATGATTTTATTGTATGCGGTACTATTGTTTGTAGTGATCTATTTTATGATGGTAGTTCCGGGAAAGAAAAAGAATAAAAAAATGCAGGAACTCCATGATTCGATCAAGGTTGGAGATGAGGTTCTTACAATGGGAGGGATTATCGCAACAGTAAAAGAACGGGATGGTGAAATCCTTACAGTAGAGATTGATCCGGAAAAAGAAATCTGTATGAAAATTCTGGTCTATTCTGTATCTACGATTCGTAAATAAGAGCTAAGAGCAAAGGGTGTTTCTCTGTAATATACCAGAAAAACACCCTTTTTAGTATGTTTGTGTACAAGAAAAACTGCCAGTAGCAGTTTTTTTGTAGTTTATAGTTTTTGGAAAATAATAAAAAATCAACCATGCTAAAAATGACCAAAATTCATTTTTTAATTATGAAATTATTGTGACTATTTGATATTGACCATCAGTCATTTTTTTGTATAATATTCTATAGAATAAAAATGTAAAGACAGGGAGATGATTATTGTGGTCAAAGCGGGAAAATGGATAGCAAAACACAGATTTATAATTTTGTTACTGGGGATACTGCTTTTGATTCCGTCATTTATTGGAATGGCGAAGACAAGAATTAACTACGACTTGCTCAGTTACCTTCCGGAATCACTGGAAACAGTAGAAGGACAGGACGTTATGGTGGATGAATATGGTATGGGTGCATTCGCCATGGTTGTTGTAGAGGATACGGACATGAAAGATATCCAGAAGCTGGCGGATCAGTTTAATAAGGTTGATCATGTCGAAAAAGTATTATGGTATGGTGATGTGGCAGATCTTTCACTGCCGGTAGAGATGATACCATCCGATTTGAGAAAAGCCTTCTACAACGGAGATGCGACACTGATGCTCGCATTATTTGACAATACGACTTCATCTGACGAAGCAATGAATGCAGTCGGTGAGATGCGTAAGATTGCCAGCAAACAGTGTTTTATTGCAGGTATGACAGGTGTTGTAGCCGATATCAAGAATGTAGCAATGAAAGAAGTCCCGATTTATGTTGTAATTGCGGCAATTCTTTCTTTTCTGGTGCTGGAAATTACCGGAGAATCCTTCCTGGTACCGATTTTTTTCCTGATCAGTATAGGTGTAGCAATTGTATATAATCTGGGAAGTAACATTTTCCTTGGCGAGATCTGTTACATTACAAAAGCGCTGACGGCGGTATTGCAGCTGGGTGTTACGATGGATTACTCCATTTTCCTGCTGAATAGCTACGAAGAGAACAAGCGCCGTTTCCCGGGAGATAAGAACCGTGCGATGGGACATGCGATTTCTAATACATTCAAATCCATTGTAGGAAGTTCTGTCACTACAGTAGCAGGATTTGTAGCTCTTTGTGTTATGACATTTGCACTTGGTCGTGATCTTGGTATTGTTATGGCAAAAGGTGTTATCATTGGAGTGCTTTGCTGTGTAACAATCCTTCCGGCAATGATTCTTATTTTTGATAAACCGATTGAAAAAACCAAGCATAAACCGCTGATCAAGAGCATGGATAAGGTTTCGACATTTATCACCAAACATTACAAAGTATGGATCGTTGCTTTCCTGATCTTGCTTATTCCTGCTATTTATGGCAATAATCATACAAAAATTTATTATAATATTGCACAGTCACTTCCACAGTCACTTCCATCAAATGTGGCAAACAGTGAACTGAAAGATGACTTTGATATGAGTACAATGCATATAGTTATGGTAGATAAAGACATGGATGCCAAAGAGAAAAAGGCAATGATGAGTGAAATTGATGATGTCAAAGGTGTAAAATGGACACTTGGACTTAACTCCATCGTTGGATCTTCTATTCCGGAATCGATGATCCCGGATGATGTAAAGAGTATGCTTCAGGGTAAGGATACCGAGTTGATGTTTGTATGTACCAAGTATGAGTCTGCAACTCCGCAGGTCAACAAACAGATCAAACAGATTGATAAGATTGTAAAATCCTATGATAAGTCTGGAATGGTAATCGGTGAAGCACCACTGATGAAAGACCTGCAGGATGTAACAGACATCGATCTGACAAGGGTTAACGTTATTTCAATCGCAGCAATCTTTATTATCATTTTGCTTATATTTAAATCCATCTCGCTTCCGATCATTCTGGTTTCGGTTATCGAGTTTGCGATTACGATTAATATGGCGATTCCGTTCTATCAGGGCAAGAGTCTTCCGTTCGTTGCAAGTATCGTTATCGGAGCAATCCAGTTGGGAGCAACCGTTGATTATGCAATCCTTATGACGACCAGATATCAGAAAGAACGTATGAAAGGCAAAAGTAAGAAAGAATCTGTTGCGATTGCACACAGAATCAGTATGCCATCGATCATTACTAGTGGACTGAGCTTTTTTGCGGCAACATTTGGTGTGACTTGTTATACACAGGTTGATATGATCGGTTCTATCTGTGAACTTCTTTCAAGGGGAGCGATCATCAGTGTGATCGTAGTACTGACTGTCCTTCCGGCAATGTTCCTGATCTTTGATCCGGTCATCTGCAGAACAACTGCTGGATACAGAGTGAAAAAAGATAAAAGTAAAACAGTTGTAGAGCCGACAGCATAGGCTCTGCTGAAAAGGGAGCAGGCTTAACTGATTGAAATCAGCAAAAAGCCTGTTCCTTTTTGCTGTCATACACTTAGAGAAAAATGGCATCTGAAGAAGCTTTTTGTACGTTGAAAATGGGAAGAAATGGCTGTGTACAGACCTTTCCAGAAAATAGAAGGTTGTTCTTTTGATTAAAATAGTATATACTATCTTAGTGTTACCCCAAAACATTCAAGAAAGGATTACATTTATGAAAATGCAGAAAAAACGAATCGTACAGTGCGGACTTTCTCTGATCTGTGCATTCGGTATCGCGCTGTCGGGGATGTCGGTACATGCAGAAGAGGTGGACAGCCTCGAAGATAAGACCAGTAATCTACAGAGTCAGTTGGAAGGGATCAACCAGGATCTGGTTACGATCAGCAATGAAATCGCTGAGACAGAAGTGAAAATTGAAGAGTCTAATAATGAAGTATTCCGTTTGGAAGCATCGCTCCAGATTTCCCGTAATAACGAGGAAGTACAGTATGCAAACATGAAGACTCGAATTAAGTACATGTATGAAAATGGTTCGGACACACTGCTTTCTATGATATGTGAAGCAAAAAGTATGGGAGAGTTCCTGAACCGTGTAGACTTTATCCAGAATATTACAAAGTACGATAAGGATATGCTGGAGAATATGGTGAAAGTACGTGAAGGTATTGAAGAGCAGGAGGCTGAACTGAAAAGCAGGCAGCAGGAACTGCTTGACCTGCAAAGCCAGCTGGACAGTGAACAGGCAGCGCTGCAGGCAAAAGCAGAAGAGACTTCGACAGACCTTGCCACGGTAAATGCACAGCTTGAGGCGGCACGTGCGGCACAGAAAAAGCAGGAGGAGGAAGCCCAGAGGAAAGCGGATGAGCAGTTGGCAAAAAAGGCACAGGAAGAGGCAAAGCAGGCGTCAGCTTCCGCCGGAAGTAATACATCTGCGGGCAATAATTCCGGGAACAGCAGTTCAGCGGGGAATAACAGTTCTTCTGGCAATAATAATCCTTCTAACAACAATTCATCGAATAATACTAGTTCCGATTCTTCCAATTCCGGAAGCGGTGGCTATGTGATCCCATCAGGCGGTCTTACCCCGTCAAAGGGAAGGATCTGGTATAATGGACATACCGAGACTTACTATTCTCAGAAGGTACTTCCGGGAGGAGGGCTTGCGATCCCAGGACGCCATATAGCAAGTGACGGAACAATCAGGGATGCCGATGGTTACATTGTTTTGGCAAGTGATGATTACCCGAGAGGAACAGTTGTAGAGACGTCACTTGGTGCTGGAAAAGTATATGATACCGGAAGTGGATCAGGAAATATAGATCTGTATACAGATTGGTAAAAGAAAAGCGGGGCAGTAAAGGACAAACCTTTTACTGCCCCGCTTTTGAATTTAATGGGATATGTATTTTCAGTGAATCGAAAAAGCATATTTTGCTTTGTACTGGAGAAGTCCGGTTACTGTGCTTCGTAGGTTGCCTTAGCGTCACGTATCAGCTTGTCGAATTTATCTGCATCCCATGCAGCACGTCCTGTAAAGAGTCCATGCAGAAGAAACAGAAAGGTATTTACTCACCGGAAGGATGGGCTCACTACAAAGTTACAGGTGAAGCTGCACCGGAAGAATAAAAATGTTATAATTTGTTTATGGAATGAAGTCCTCTTGTGTGTTACAATACAAGAGGACTTTTGTTTTATAGAGAATAGTTGTCGAACGAAAGGGTGAAAACTATTAAAGAAAGGAAAGTGTTTACGGAAGAGAAAATTACAGTTCGGATGACAGATACATACCTGTTTGACTTTACGTTATAGCATACCTATTCGAAACTGGCAGGTTTTCTGACAAATATTCTGGGAGCAGCGATTGCTTTTATGGGAATCATCATGCTGGTTATGGGAAAGATAAAACTCGTGCAGATTATTTTTTATCTGGTAGCAGCGGTTGTGTTTATTGTGTATACACCATTACTTCTGAAATACCGTTCTAAAAAGCAGGTAAAAGAAATTGAACGTTACCACGTTCCGAATGAAATGACTTTCAATGATGAAGGTATCCAGGTAGAGTTTGCTTAAAAAAAGAAACTTATGAATGGGAATAGATCCAGGAGGTAGTTACAACACCAAAGACAATTGGATTTTATTATGAGACAGAAAAGGCATTGATTGTACCAAAACCGGATTTTGGGGACAAGTTTGTACCGATTTTGACATTGGCAACAAAAAAACTCGGACCGGCCAGAGTACATCTGAGATAGCCTGTTATGTGGAGGGGAAAATGTTACAGGAAAGACGGAATCATATATTACAGAAAGTAACAGAAAATGGAAAAGTAAGAGTTGCGGATTTGAGCCGTGATCTGTCCGGTTAAGGATGTATACAAGATCATTACGGATTCGCAGATCAGCAAAAAGTATATCCGAAAAGCGGAGCATGAACAGATTCCACTTGTGATAGCCGGAAAACGGGAGCAATAATATGATATATGAGAGAATACAAAAGGGGCGCTTTTTAAAGCGCCCTAATCGATTTATAGCAAAAATAGAAATAAATGGAAAAGAAGAAACGGTCCATGTGAAGAATACAGGGAGATGCGCGGAACTTCTGGTTCCGGGAGCAGAGGTGCTTGTCCAGAAGTCTGAAAGTGCAGAGCGTAAGACTGGCTGGGATCTGATCGGTGTCAGGAAAGCTGATCGGCTGATCAATATGGATTCCCAGGTGACGAACAAAGTGGTACAGGAATGGATTGAAGCCGGGAGATGGTTCAAGGATGTGAAGGTCGTCAGACCGGAAGTTACCTATAAGAATTCCAGGTTTGATCTGTATGTGGAATATGAAGAGAAAAAAGCGTTTATAGAAGTGAAAGGGGTTACGCTGGAAGAAGAAGGCGTGGTAAGGTTTCCGGATGCACCGAGCGAGCGGGCGGTGAAGCATTTAAAAGAGCTGGAAGCAGCGGTACAGGATGGATACGAGGCGTATGTATTCTTTGTGGTCCAGATGAAAGGAGTACGTTATTTTACACCAAACAGACGGACGCACAAAGAATTTGCAGATGTTCTTGCGGAAGCAGCAGGAAGCGGAGTTCAGGTGATCGCAAAGGACTGTTTTGTGACAGAGGATTCCATTGCAATTGCGGACGAAGTTCCGGTAGTACTTACCAATCCACAGCTTTATGAAGCACCGGAGCTGCTTGTGGAATGGTACAGAGAGCGGAAACGGGATCTGCCGTGGAGACATCATGTAAATGCCTATCGGGTATGGGTGTCTGAAATTATGCTGCAGCAGACGAGAGTGGAAGCAGTAAAGCCATTTTTTGAGCGTTTCATGACAGAGCTTCCAACGGTAAAAGATCTTGCCGAGGCACCGGAGGATAAGCTTTTAAAGCTCTGGGAAGGGCTTGGATATTATAACCGGGTACGCAATATGCAAAAAGCAGCGCAGAAGATCGAGAAAGAATACGCAGGAAAATTTCCGGAAAATTATGAGGAGATCAAGGCGCTTCCAGGAATTGGAAATTATACGGCAGGGGCAATTTCTTCTTTTGCCTATGGAATTCCAAAGCCGGCAGTGGACGGAAATGTTCTCCGGGTGGTATCAAGACTGCTGGCGAGCGATGAAGATATTATGAAAGCGTCCGTCAGGACAAAGATAGAAAATGCGATTGAACCGGTGATCCCAGAAGATGCGGCATCGGATTTTAACCAGGGGCTGATCGAACTTGGCGCGATTGTCTGTGTGCCGAATGGGGAGGCAAAGTGTGAAATCTGTCCTCTTACGGGAATCTGTGAAGCGAAAAGGCTGGGAATCCAGAATGAACTGCCGGTGAAGAAAAAGGCAAAAGCGCGCAGGATTGAGGAGAGAACCGTTTTGATTTTTAAGGATGGTGATCATGTGGCAATCCGGAAACGACCGGATAAGGGACTGCTTGCAGGTATGTATGAGTTCCCGAATCTGGACGGAAAGCTTACGATGGACGAAGTAACCGCTTACAGTAAATCTATCGGGCTTGCACCGATCCGTGTGAAAAAGCTGCGGAATGCGAAGCATATTTTCAGCCATATTGAATGGCATATGACTGCGTATGAGGTGATCGTGGATGAACTGGAGAAGAACTGCAAAGAAGAGATGATCTTTGCACATCCGGAAGAAATACAAAAGGAATATTCCATGCCATCGGCGTTTAGTGCATGGAAGGTGAAATAAAAGAAGGACATTGCTTTTCGATTTTGCGAAATGCGATGTCCTTTCTTTGGATCAAACAAAATAATTATAAGTGTTTAAATCACCTGACGTGCAAGCCGTGGTGACTTTGCTCCTTCCTGTGCATAAATTAGTGAGTACATGAAATATGCCATCACACATGCAGCAACTACATCCACTACGGAATGTTGCTTCAGGAACATGGTTGACAGAATGATCAGAATGCTTAAAACAAGAGATCCTTTCTGAATCAGTCTGGAATGCTGAAGCTTCTCGCAATGGGAAATTGCGATGTAACAACAAATAGAGTTGTATACATGAAGACTTGGAAGCACATTCGTAGGTGTATCCGTCTGATAGATCCGTTTAACCAGCTCGATACAGAAGTTATCACGCGTAAATACTTCCGGCCTCAGGTTTAATCCGTTCGGAAATACCGTGCAGATGATCAGAAAAATGGTCATACCGCTGAACATGATCGCGGAGGCTTTGTAAAATCCCTGTTTATCATTAAAGAACAAATATCCCAGTGTGACTGCAATATAAGCAAACCACAGCAGGTACGGAATGATGAAATATTCACAAAACGGGATGTAGTCATCGAATATCGAATGGATTACAAAATAATTGTCGGTCACATGGCGTTCCAGATAAGTAAACCATGGAAAATAAATAAAAGCATATAGTAATACCCATGCATGGCTGTATGTATGCATCAGTGTCTTTAATTTTTTTAAAATATGACTCATGATAAAAATCAGCTCCTTCGGGTGAAGATGTTTCTTTCTTGTTACTAGAGGTAGTATAACATTAAAAATTTTTCTCGACAACAGACTTCATAAAACATTCATATTTTTTTCTATTCTCTATTTTACGGAGAAACCTTCAAAGATATACATATCATATTTATTCCGTGCAGTTTTATAAGCTTTTTGATTGCGGAGTGTCCAGACTGCCATCGGAATACGGTACAGATAGTGGTTCAGCCAGACGGAAGGATTGCCGGCATCTGCAAGTTTATAAGAAATAAAGTCCGGACGACAGATCAGGTTGGTCAGCAGGAACTGTACACAAAAGCGCGCCAGAAAAGGATTTTCCGGATTCGTGCGAGTCAGGGCAGAAGAAAGCTGTCCACGAAGAACCTGAGGCGCATGCTTGTGAAACCATCGGATTCCAAGGGAGTTGAAAGACTGGACCATATAAGGTCCTTTATAATCCTTTAAAATATCCCATGCGGCAGGACAGAGCTTCATATTGCTGTCCGGAAGCTTTAGTTCAATCAGAAGAGGAACCCGCCCATTGACATAGCGAAGGACATCTGAAAAAAGTGGCATATGCTCCGAAGTTCCGGAAAGATACAGGTGCTGTAGCGCATCAAACGTGGAATCCTCAACTGTCCCTTTGGCATTGCAGATCCGCTTTAAAGACTCGTCATGGAATACGACTACTTTTCCATCACGGGTGAGATGGATATCAAGTTCGATGGCAAGATTTTGTTTTACTGCCTCACGAAATGCCGGCATAGAATTCTCGGGAATCAGCCGGGAAGAATCATGTAGTCCGCGATGGGCATAATCCCGCTTGAGATAAGGGAGGATTTTGCTTCGGCGGGAAGTATTCGGCATGATCATATGTAAATATAAGAAAAAACATACAACAACAGTTAAAAGAATCCAAAACAACAGCATAGAAAAGTCCCCTTCTTTTATGTAATAATTTTCAGTGTCTCAGGTTCGAGAGAGAACGAAACATCCTTCTGGAGATAAATCGGTTCGCCGTCAGAATGTACCGGAAGTGCTACTTTTGAGTGTACTTCTGCTTTTTTACAGCGGAAGATATGTACGCCTGGAAGTCGGGTATGCTTTCCGGAAAACACAGTCGGCAGAATTGCCAGAGCAATAATTTTGGGAACATCTGCAATCACAATAAAGTCCAGCAGATCATCATCCGGTTTGGCATCCGGGCAGAATTTGCATCCACCACCTTCATAAGGAAGATTAAATGCAGAGGCAAAGAAAACCCGTTTAAAATGAAGTCTTTTGGTATCGTCCAGAAGGATTTCCATCTCATCTGGCTGACAGCGGCGCAGACGGTAGAGTGAGCAGGCTGCATAGGCAAGTTTGCCCAGACCGAGCCGGTTAAAAAAGACTTTAACCCTGGAAATACAAAGTTGATGGCAGATAGCTGCATCGTATCCGATTCCGGAACTGACGGCAAAACGGTGAACCTTGTCATGATAGTGCAATACACCAAGATTGATCTTGCGCGTCTGTTCAGAATGAAGTACCAGATCCAGAGCTTTCATGGTATCGGATGGAAGGGCAAGTCCCCGGCCAAAATCATTGCCAGAGCCGATCGGAATGTAACCGAGGGTAACCAGGCTTAAATTCTGCAGACCACAGATTACTTCATCCACACTTCCATCACCACCAAGTACAACGATCGTAACAGGATCCCCGGAGGCGGTAAGCTCGGCGGCAATTTCCGTTGCGTGATGCCGGTGATGTGTAAAATGGATCTGGTAATCTATATGTTCTGCTATCAGCTTTAATTTAATCTTTTCCCATAGTGCAAGTCCCTGACCCGAGCGGGCGTTAGGATTGGCTATAAAATGATACATAAAGTCATCCCTTCACTTCTATAAATTTAGTTTCATTCTAGCATCGGAATGAGAGGATATTGTCAAAAAAACAATAAAAATGCAAAAATTTATTGAGGCAGAGTGTTAAAAGTGCTATTCTGGTACATGTGTTAAAAAATGAACATAAAATAAATGGAGGTAATACTGTGAAATTTATAAGACAATTCTTGATTATCATATTGATTTCCTTTGCGGGAGAGCTTTTGCATGCAATCCTTCCACTACCGGTTCCTGCAAGTATTTATGGCTTGCTGATCTTGCTGGCAGGTTTACAGACAAAAGTAATTCCTTTGAAAGCAGTTGATGAGGCCGGTGGATTTCTGATTGAAATCATGCCGATGCTTTTTATCCCTGCAGGAGTAGGTCTGATGGTATCATGGGGAGACTTAAAACCGGTTCTTGTCCCGATTATGGTTACAATTGTAGTGACAACAGTGCTGGTTATGGGCGTGAGTGGAAGAACTGCTCAGTTTGTACTGAAGAAAGAGGAGAAGAAGGATGAGTAATATGCTGCATGGATCGACCTTTTTTTGTATGGCGATCAGTCTTTTTGGATATGAGGCAGGAATTTTTCTGCGTAAAAAGTTAAAAATTGGTATCTTCAATCCACTTCTTGTTTCGATTGTTTTTGTAATTATCGTGCTAAAAGTGACTGGAATTGATTATGATACTTATGATAAGGGAGCGAATGTACTGAGCTACCTTCTGACACCGTCTACAGTCTGTCTTGCAATTCCGCTTTATCAGCAGATGAATCTTCTTAAGAAGAATCTGAAAGCGATCATTGCAGGAATTACAACAGGTGTATTTGCCAGCCTTGCCGGTGTATGGGTATTTTCTATGTTGTTCCACCTGAAGAAGCAGTTCTATGTAACGCTTCTTCCAAAATCAATTACCACAGCGATCGGTATGGGAATCTCAGAAGAGCTTGGTGGAATTGTGACGATTACAGTTGCTGCGATCGTAATTACCGGGATTATTGGAAATATGTTTGCAGAGGGAATCTGTAAGCTCTGCAAAATTGAGCATCCGATTGCAAAAGGACTGGCAATCGGAACAGCTTCCCATGCTATGGGAACGGCAAAGGCAATGGAAATCGGAGAGATTGAAGGAGCAATGAGCAGTCTTTCTATTGCAGTGGCCGGATTGATGACGGTTGTAGGTTCATTGATTTTCTATCACCTGTATTAGAGAGGAGTGTGCAGAATATGGAGAAAACAATTATCTGTATCGGACGGGAATATGGAAGCGGCGGACATGAAATCGGTGAATTGCTGGCAAAGCGTACCGGTTATGCGTTTTACGATAAAGAGAAGCTGTTTGAAATTGCAAAGATGCGCGGATACGAGAAAGAAATGCAGGAGTATCTGGATGAACAGCCGGTGGACAGCCTTCTTTATTCAATCGCAATGAATTTTGCAGAACCGAAGAAGAAGCCATATCCATTTAAGCTGATTGAGGAGCTTGTGGAAGAAGGACCATGTATTATTATGGGAAGGTGCGCAGGTTATCTGATGAGAAACCGAGAAGAAGCTTTTAGTGTGTTTGTCCATGCAGATATGGAAACACGAATTGAACGCGTGAAAGAGCGTGATCATATTACAAGCAGAATGAAAGCGAAACGTAAGATCCAGGATGTGGATGAGAAAAGAAGCGCTTTTCGTAAGGATTATACCGGACAGGAATGGGGAATGTCGAAGAATTATGATCTTTCGGTCAGCACTACAGAGTTGTCCTATGAACAGGCAGCAGATCTGATTCTGTATTATAAGAAGATGACAGAAGAAGCTGACAGAGCTTAGAAGGTATAAAAAGAATATACTAGTTTGTTGAATCCAGAAATGGGAAATGACATGGCAGGTCATTTCCCATTTCTGGATTTTAGAGATATAGAAGGGCTCAATTTCTATATCTTAGTTTATAGAATATGTGGCTTCCATAAATTATTTATATATTCGTTACAATCTTTTAGAGGGCAAAATTTGATTTATCTAGGCATTTCCCATGCGTTATGATCTGTGTGAAGCAACATATGTGACTTGTGAGAAAGCGGTTTCTCAAAGAAATCACGGTACAGACGGAGTACATCCGGGTTCTCATGTGAGAAGCGAAGTGGTGCATTCTTATCAAGGAAATAAAGATTTTCACCACGTGTCCGTGCAAGTTCTTCTCCGTCATGGATTGGCTGACCGCCACCGCCGACGCATCCGCCAGGGCAGGCCATGACTTCTACAAAATCATAATGTACTTCACCATGTTCGATTGCTTCGATCAGTTTACGTGTGTTTCCGAGTCCGCTGACAACAGCAGCACGAACAGTAGCATCTCCAAGCTGGATCTCAGCTTCTACAACACCTGGTTGTCCACCAGGATTGCGGACAATCTTGAATGCATCCGGATCAGGGTTACGTCCGGTTACAAGGTAGTGAGCAGAACGAAGTGCTGCTTCCATAACACCACCTGTTGTTCCGAAGATAACACCGGCACCGGTCCATTCTTTCATCAGAGGATCGCATTCACGATCAACCAAAGAAGCAGGATCAATATGTGCAGAACGGATCATGCGTGTCAATTCACGAGTTGTAAGTACAACGTCTGTCTCGTGTCCGGCATATTCACCATAGAACAGTTCCATGTTACTTTCGCCTTTTTTGGCAACACATGGCATGATAGATACAGTAAACATATTTTCCGGTTTCACACCGATGGATTCTGCAAAATAGCTCTTCATAACAGAACCGAACATCTGCTGTGGTGATTTGGCTGTTGAAAGCTGTGGCACCAGATGTGGGTACTGTGATTTAAGGAAGCGTACCCATCCAGGGCAGCAGGAGGTAAACATCGGACGAAGATTTAATTCGCCTTTTGTAAATCTCTGCAGGAATTCATTTCCTTCTTCCATAATAGTAAGGTCTGCTGTGAAGGAGGTATCGAATACATAGTCAATACCCATTTTCTTCAGAGCATCCATGATCTTGCCGACAGTTGCTTCTTCACGGGAAAGACCAAGAGCTTCACCCCATGCAGCACGTACAGCAGGAGCAACCTGTGCAACAACGACTTTCTTGTCATCAGCGATTGCATCCCATACTTTCTCTGTATCATCACGTTCGCGCAGAGCGCCGACCGGGCAGTGAGTAATACACTGACCGCACAGAGAACAGGAAACCTCGGAGATCTTATGGTTGCCGGTTACATTAATGGTAGTACGGGAACCAGTACTTGTCACATCCCAGATATGTAAATCCTGGATCTTGTCACAGACCTGGATACAGCGCATACATTTGATGCATTTCTGTGAGTCTCTGATCAGCGGAAATTCTTTATCCCAAGGGAATTCTTCCAGACGCTGCTTAAATGGTATTTCGATGATGTTCAGGTCATTTGCAAGACTCTGCAGAGTACAGTTACCGCTTCTGACACAGGTAGCACATTTGCAGTCGTGTTGGGAAAGGATAAGCTGTACAGTCTGTCTTCTGGCTGTACGAACCTTTGGGCTGTTTGTATGGATTACCATACCTTCTTTTACTACGTTGTTGCAGGAAGTTACCAGCCGTTCCATTCCCTCGAGTTCAACAACACAGACACGACAGGCTGCGATCTCGTTGATATCTTTCAGATAGCAGAGCTTTGGAATCGGGATATCCGCCATTTTGGCAGCATCCATGATAGTAGTACCTTCCGGGACAGATACGTTTATATTATCAATTGTAAGATTTACCATAATGTTTCACGACCTCCTTTGAAAATGCCGTAGCCGAAGTGGTCGCAACGCAGACATCTGCTGGCTTCCTGTTTCGCTTCTGCCTCGGACATGCAGTTTTCTACACCGTTAAAGTCACAGACACGTTCGCAGGCTTCACGCTCGGTCATGTTTACTCTTCCGCACGGCGGGCGGTCATCAAGACGCGCTTCAGGAATCTCAACGTCACAGCTGATAATGTGGTGATATCCCAGGTATTCGTCTATGTTAGCAGCTACTACTTTTGCAGCAGCAATAGCTTTGATTACGGATGCAGGACCGGAAGCACAGTCTCCACCGGCAAATACACCCGGAATGTTATCGAATCCGCCGTATTTTTCGGTTAAGATCTTACCTCTCTGTACAGGAACACCGGCTTCTTCAAAGTGCTGGTATTCAATATCCTGTCCGATCGCAACGATCAGTGTCTGGCATGGAATGAATACGTCAGGAGCACCTGTCGGACGTACACTTGCACGACCGTCTTTGATCTTACTGATCATCTGTGGTGTAACGTAGACTCCTTTTACGTGACCGTTTTCATCTGTTTCGATGTGGGAAGGAGCCATCAGAGTCTGTACTTCGATTCCTTCTGCAACAGCACCTTCAATCTCTGCCGGAAGGGCAGTCATATCTGCCACGCGGCGGCGGTAAACGATGCTGACTTTTTTAGCACCCAGACGTTTTGCAGTACGGACAGCATCCATAGATACGTTACCGCCACCGATAACAGCTACTTCCTGTCCGGTAAGATCCGGGTTCTGGTTCTTTCCTACATCACGAAGGAACTGAACAGCAGAAAGGACACCTTCTGAGTGTTCACCTTCGATACCAAGTTTCTTATCGGTACTTGCACCGATTGTAATAAGGACTGCGTCATATTCTTCACGCAGGCTCTGGATTGTCATATCAGTTCCGATACGTTTGCCAAATTCTACTTTTACGCCGGTCTCGAGGATGGCGTTGATGTCATCGTTCAGACGGTCTTTCGGAAGACGATAGTTTGGAATGCCATAACGGAGCATACCACCAAGCTCAGGCAGCATCTCGAATACAGTTGTCTGGTGTCCCATAAGCTGCAGATAGTAAGCCGCACTTAATCCACCAGGACCGCCACCTACGATAGCGATGCGCTTTCCGGTAGATGGAGCACATGGCGGAGGTGGAACCTTTCCGGCATAATCCGCAGCCATTCTCTTAAGTCCGCGGATATTGACTGCATCATCCACGATATTACGACGGCAGCGTGCCTCACAAGGATGTTCACAGATAAATCCACAGGTTGTCGGGAACGGATTATCTTTGCGGATCAGACGGATCGCATCTGCATAACGTCCTTCTCCGACAAGAGCGATGTATCCCGGGATATCTACGTGTGCAGGGCACAGAGATACACAAGGAACAGGCTGTGCATACTGGCAGGTACATCTTCCCTGGCGCACATGTTCTTCATAATCTTCACGACATCCCATCAGGCTCTTGTAAACCATATGAGCTGCTTCATACCCGATCGCGCAGTCAGCTCCTTCCATGATTGACAGAGCAAGTTCTTCCATCAGGTCTAATGTTTCCATAGTTGCGTCCCCATTCAGAACATCGGTCAGCAGGTTCTTCAGCTGCCACAGACCAATACGGCACGGCACACATTTTCCGCAGGTGTGTGTATGACACATCTCCAGGAAAGCACGAGTCATGTCTACAGGACACAGTCCCGGAGGACTGGATTCGATTCTTCGCTCCAGATCTTTGTAGAGCCCTTCGATAACCAGCTGGGCTTTGTCCGGTGCAGTGATTTCAAGTCTACTCATAGCTTTTTCTCCTTTAACTTTTTTTGCCAGTCCATAGATCAGATGAAGAAAAATTATAGGGGAAACATCTGAATGCTATAGACCAACTCTATGGACACACTTATAATGATATTGTATGCATTTCAGTACAATCTTGCAAGCAAAGTTAATAAATAGACAAATAAGTTAATTTTGTCACAAAATGATAAAAAATATCAGCAATATGCACAAAATGGCAGAACAACGATAAAGGGTGCAAAAAATAAAAAAATTATGTTACAATAACACTTGTAAAAGAGATGTCTGTTTTACAGGCACAATTAACAGAAAGGGCGGAACAGGAGAAATGAAAGTAACAGATTTTGGTGCAACAGTTAAAGGTGACGAGACAAAATTATATACGCTCACAAATAAAAACGGAATGGAGATTGCAGTATCCGATTACGGTGCAACGCTGGTACAGGTGATCGTACCGGACAAAGAAGGCAAGCCGTGTGATGTTGTGCTTGGATATGATGAGGCAGCAGGATATGAAGAAGGAGATCTGTTCTTCGGTGCAATTGTCGGGAGAAGTGCAAACCGTATCGGAGGAGCATCCTTTGAACTGAACGGAGTGACCTATCAGCTTGAAAAGAATGATAATGGCAATAATCTCCACAGCGGAATGGATTTTTATAACCAGAGAATGTGGAAGGTAAAAGAAACCGCAGATGATCATATTACATTTGAACTGGACAGCCCGGATGGTGATCAGGGATATCCGGGAGCTGTACATATTGAGGTAACATATACTCTGACAGAAGACAATGCAGTGAAGATCGCTTACCATGCAGTTCCGGATGCAGATACTCTGATCAACATGACAAATCACAGCTATTTTAATATGGATGGACATGCATCAGGAGATGTACTGGATCAGGAAGTATGGATTGATGCAGATGCATTTACCAGAGCCGATGCCGAGTCTATTCCGACAGGCGAGATCACACCGGTAGAAGGAACACCGATGGATTTCCGCACAAAGAAAGCAATTGGCAAAGAAATCGAGACAGATTATGAAGCACTGAATTTCGGAAAAGGATATGATCATAACTGGGTTCTGAACAATAAAGGAGAATTTGCGAAAGTGGCAGAGATGTCCTCGGAAGAGAGCGGAATCACTATGGAAGTTTATACAGACCTTCCGGGAATGCAGCTTTATACAGGCAACTTTATTGTTGATGCCAAAGGAAAAGGCGGGGCGCATTACCACAAACGCCAGGCAGCCTGCTTCGAGACACAGTTCTTCCCGGATGCAATCCATAAAGAGAATTTTGCCGGGCCGGTATGCAAGAAGGGCGAAACTTACGAAACAACAACGATGTACAAGTTTATATAACAACAGATAAGCCGAAAAGGTGCCATGGACATAAAAATCCATGACACCTTTTTTGAAAATATGTGCTGTAAAAAATCAGCGAAGGAATATGAAAAATTCATTTTACGCTGTGGTATATCTGTGAAATCAGAAAATGCCATCCAGATAATGCCCGATCGAACGGCGGATATTACCTTCAAAATCAGTCTCTCCGTTATGCAGACACCATTCAAATACATTTCCGATAACCAGCATACGGATATCAGTGCAGATTTCATCCAGGGAAATCTTTGGCGCAATGATGCCGGCATCAATCGCTTTGCGAAGATAATTCTCTACGGTAAGGATTGGGTACGGTCGCTCGGTACGGATCGTTGGGTTCAGTGCCTGGTTGCGCGGTGTGTAGTAGTTGGACATGAATTCTACTCCGAGTTCCCGGCAGTACTGTGCGTAATTCAGATAAACGTGGATGATACCGATCTTTGCCTCATCTGCATCTTCCGGCGTATCCAGAAGATCCGGATTGATGCTTGGCTGTTCTTCAATATAATAAGATAAAAGATCATCTTTGGTTTTAAAATGATGATAGAAGCTGCCGTTGGAGACACCTGCTTCATCACAGATATTTTTTATGGAAAGCTGATCGTATCCCTGCTTCTGCAGAATTGTCTTGGCTGCATGAAAGATACGTGCTTTGGTTTCTTTTGATTTTTTCTGTTGTCTGGACAGTGGCTCTTTTTCAATATCGCTTGACATTTGGTTAATCCTTTCTTAAAACTTTTCAGTCAGATTAGCTGTAGTATAGCATATTTAATAGAAAAAGACAAGAAAACCGAGCAAACTCTGTAATTTTAACGGGAATTGAAAAATAAGAGATGACATGGTATCATTAAATCCATAGCGAACAAAAAGAGAGGATTGGATATCAATGGATATTAACCAGAAAATAACAGAAGAACTGGGCGTAAAAAAGTGGCAGGTAGATGCGGCTGTAAAGCTGATCGATGAAGGAAATACCATTCCGTTTATTGCGCGTTACAGAAAAGAAGCACACGGTACACTGGATGATGAACAGCTTCGTAAATTATATGAACGACTGACCTATCTGCGGAACCTGGAAGAGAAAAAAGAACAGGTTCTTGCAAGTATTGAAGAACAGGGCAAGTTAACACCTGAGCTGAAAGCACAGATCGTGGCAGCAGAGACGCAGGTTCTGGTGGACGATCTTTATCGTCCGTACAGACCCAAACGCCGGACCCGTGCGACAATTGCAAAAGAAAAAGGTCTGGAACCACTGGCGGTTCTGATTTCTCTTCAGAATAGTAAGGAGCCCCTGGAAAAAGAGGCAGAAAAATATGTTTCTGAAGAAAAGGGCGTGAAAAATGTGCAGGAAGCGATTGACGGTGCGAAAGATATTCTTGCAGAAAATATTTCAGATGAGGCAGATTACAGAAAGAGGATCCGCGATCTGACGTTCAAAAAGGGTACGCTGGTTTCTGCTGCAAAAGATGAAAAAGCAGAATCTGTATACGAGATGTATTATGATTTTACAGAAGCGGTCAGCAAAGTAGCCGGACACCGCGTACTGGCACTCAACCGTGGAGAAAAAGAAAAATTTCTGAGTGTTAAGATTGAAGCACCGGAAGAGGAAATTCTCCGTTATCTGGAAAAGAAAGTGATCCGCAGGGATAATCCATACACAACACCGGTTTTGAAAGAGGTTGTGGCCGACAGCTATCAGAGACTGATCGCACCGGCGATCGAGCGTGAACTGAGAAATGAACTGACGGAAAAAGCAGAAGATGGCGCAATCCTTGTGTTTGGAAAGAATCTGGAGCAGCTTCTGATGCAGCCGCCGATCGTCGGACAGGTTGTGCTTGGATGGGATCCTGCATTCCGTACCGGATGCAAGCTTGCTGTGGTAGATCCGACCGGAAAAGTAATCGGCACGACTGTAATTTATCCGACAGCGCCTACGACTCCGAAGAAGATCCAGGCAGCAAAAGATCTGCTGAAAAAGATTATTCCAAAGTATCACATCTCTTTGATTTCCCTGGGAAATGGAACAGCATCCAGAGAATCAGAACAGTTTATTGTAGAACTGTTAAAAGAGATTCCGGAAAAAGTGCAGTATGTGATCGTAAATGAAGCGGGAGCATCTGTGTACTCAGCAAGTAAACTTGCTACAGAAGAATTCCCAAAATTCGATGTCGGGCAGAGAAGCGCGACATCCATCGCAAGACGTCTTCAGGATCCGCTTGCCGAACTGGTAAAGATCGATCCGCAGTCGATCGGTGTCGGGCAGTATCAGCATGATATGAACCAGAAAAAATTAGGAGAAGCACTTGGCGGTGTGGTAGAAGACTGTGTAAATAAAGTCGGTGTGGACCTAAATACTGCATCGGCTCCGCTACTTTCTTATATTTCCGGTATTTCCGGAACCCTTGCGAAAAATATTGTTGCTTACAGGGAAGAAAATGGAAAATTTGAGAATAGAAAAGAACTTCTCAAAGTACCAAAACTTGGACCGAAAGCATTTGAGCAGTGTGCCGGATTTATGAGAATCCAGGGCGGAACCGATCCACTCGACGGGACCAGTGTACATCCGGAGTCTTACGAGGCGGCAAGGAAGCTTCTTGAAAAGCAGGGCTTCAAGCCGGAAGATATTGCAGGCGGCAAACTTGCAGGTCTGTCTCTTACCATCAAAGATTACAAAAAGCTCGCTGAGGAACTTGGAATAGGAGAGATCACCCTTCGGGATATTGTCAAAGAGCTGGAAAAACCGGCGCGTGATCCACGAGATGAGATGCCGAAACCAATTCTCAGAACGGATGTCCTTGATATGAAGGATCTGAAGGAAGGAATGATTCTGAAAGGAACCGTGCGAAATGTCATTGACTTTGGTGTATTTGTCGATATTGGAGTGCATCAGGACGGATTGGTGCACATTTCCCAGATCACGGATCGTTTTATCAAGCATCCACTGGAAGCAGTCAGCGTAGGAGATGTTGTAGATGTAAAGGTGATGAGCGTTGATCTACAGAAGAAGCGGATCCAGCTTACAATGAGAGGAATTCAGTAATACATGTTCGGATATGTGACGGCGAATGAGCCGGAATTAAAAGTAAAAGATTATCATAAATATAAAGCGTATTACTGTGGCCTTTGTCAGTCGCTGAAGAGACAGTATGGCAGCGCAGGTCAGCTTACGCTTGCCTATGATATGACATTTGTGATCATTTTACTTACTTCTTTATATGAAAGTGAAACAAAGGCAGAAAGCCATCGCTGTAAGATGCATCCGTTAAAGCCACAGCCAATGCTGGAAAATGAGATCACAGAGTATGCGGCCGATATGAATCTGATCATGGCGTATTATCATCTGGAAGATGATTGGAAGGATGAGAAGAAAGTAGCAGGGCTTCTCGGAAGTATGGCCTTGAAGCGAAAAGTAGAAAAAGCAATTCGGAAATATCCAAGGCAGAGTCGTGTGATCAGAGAAGAAATGGCAAAGCTTTCGGAATATGAAAGTCAGGGTATACAGGAAGTTGACTATCCGGCAGGCTGTTTTGGCCGGCTGATGGAAGAGATGATGGTATATAAAGAAGACTGCTGGGAACAGCAGCTTCGAGGGATCGGTTTCTATCTGGGCAAATATATTTACATTATGGATGCTTACGAAGATCTGGATAAGGACCTGGAAAAAGGAACTTATAATCCATTAAAAAAGATGCATGAAGAAGCCGGATATGAAGAAAGATGCAGAGACATTCTGTGCATGATGATCGGCGAATGCGCAAGAAATTTTGAAATTCTGCCATGTATACTGGACGTGGATATCCTGCGGAATATCCTGTATGATGGCGTATGGAAACATTACAGAAAGATACAAGAAAAGAAAAGCGAGGAAAAGGAAGATGACAAAGAATCCTTATGAGGTGCTTGGCGTATCACCAAATGCGTCGGAAGAGGAGATAAAAAAGGCGTACAGAGAACTGAGCCGGAAATATCATCCGGATGCCAATGTGGATAATCCGCTTCGGGATCTTGCTGAAGAAAAGTTCAAAGAAGTACAGGAAGCTTATGATGAAATTATGAAAGAGCGGGCGAATGGAGGATATAATTACGGATACGGCGCAGGTTCAGGGAACTATTCTTATGGTAATAATTCCTATGGGAATCAATCTTATGGCAATGGCAGATACCAGCAGTACAATAATATGAATCCGGAGATGCAGGCGGCATTCAATTTTATCAATAACCGCAGATATCAGGATGCGATCAATGTATTGAACCGTATGAATGACCGGACGGCACAGTGGTATTATGCAAGTTCCATGGCCAACGCAGGCGTCGGTAACAATGTGCTGGCAAGGGATTATGCTGCGCAGGCGGTGAATATGGAGCCGAATAACCCGCAGTACAGAGAACTGATGAACCAGCTGAACTGGGGAGCGCAGAGATATAATAGTAATCCGTTTGGTCAGGGATATGGCAATCGTAATTCCTCACCATGTGGAACTGGAAATATGTGCTGTGATCTGTGGATCGCAGATTCATTATGTGAATGTATGGGAGGGGATCTGTGTCCATGCATCTAAATGCAAAAAAGACTGCATTTGCAGGTGTTATGCTTGCACTGACAGAGGTGGGGATTGCGCTTGGCAGTGTGATCGAAACAAATACCCTTTTTTTACTGGCGGCGGCATCCTTCTTTGTCGGGATTGTGATTCAGGAATTTGGATTAAAAAGCGGGGCAGGTTTTTTACTGGCTGGAATTTTGCTGGGAATCTTTCTGTCTCCGAATAAATTATATGTGGTTTCCTATACATTTATGGGATTTTATATTCTAATTATAGAAACAATATGGCATTTTCTTGGAAGAGCTTCCGGATGGATCAGAAGCCGTAACTTTTTCTGGCTTATGAAATATCTGGTATTTAATGTACTTTATATTCCGGGTTTAATATATTTCTGGAGTATGTTATCTGAAAAAAAGGCTGCAAAAGGAATAATGCTTATGTCTGTTGTATTCGGACAATTTATACTTTTTGTCTTTGACAAGACGTATGAATATGCAATGGGGAAAATCTGGAAAGAAAATAGACATAAATTCGGGTTTTAAAGCATATATAGTACAATAATGATGATGTGAGTGTCGAAAGTAAATTTTGCCACTCACTGATGTAACCGGATCGCTCCATTGCTACGCAATTCCCACAATCCTCGAACACATCATAATGATAATAAAAAATAAATTTTTATGTATTTTTTGCACAAAAAAGTGGAAAATTTAACAGAAAAATTGTATAATATAAGACAGGACAAATAGGAAAGAGAGGATTCACTTATGAAGCAGAATAATATGCTTGCTATGATCTTGGCAGGCGGACGAGGAAGTCGTCTTCACGAGCTTACAAATAAAGTAGCCAAACCTGCGGTTTCATATGGTGGGAAATACAGAATCATTGATTTTCCACTCAGCAACTGTGCCAACAGCGGAATTGATAATGTAGGAGTCCTGACACAGTATGAGTCTATTTTACTTAACAGTTATGTAGCGGCAGGCCGCAGATGGGGGTTAGATGCCCAGAACAGCGGAGTCTATGTACTCCCACCGCGTGAAAAAGCGGATGCAGACCTGGATGTATACAGAGGAACAGCAGATGCAATTTCACAGAACATTGATTTTGTGGACATGTTTGCACCAGAATATGTACTGATTCTTTCCGGTGACCATATTTATAAAATGAATTATGATAAGATGCTTGATTATCATAAAGAGACTGGAGCAGATGCAACAATCGCGGTCATTGAGGTTCCGATGAAGGAAGCAAGCCGTTTCGGCATTATGAATACGGATGATGAGGGAAGAATTGTAGAGTTTGAAGAGAAACCGGAGAATCCAAAGAGCAATCTGGCATCCATGGGTATTTACATATTCAACTGGAAGCTTTTAAGAAAGATGCTCCTTGCAGATATGAAAAATCAGGATTCCAATCATGATTTCGGAAAAGATATTATTCCGACTATGCTGAATGATGGAAGAAAGCTCTACGCATACAAGTTCAAAGGATATTGGAAAGATGTCGGAACAATCGATTCCCTGTGGGAAGCAAATATGGATCTGATCAACAATAAAAATGAACTTGATCTGAATGATGATTCATGGAAGATTTACACAGAGGATACAACTGCGCTTCCGCAGTATGTTGGTCCGACAGCAGAGATTGAAAGAGCATTTATCAACCAGGGCTGTGTGATCAATGGAAAAGTCAAGAATTCTGTATTGTTTACAGGTGCAAAAGTCGGCGAAGGCGCACAGATTATTGACAGTGTACTGATGCCGGGCGTTGAAGTAGAAGAAGGTGCAGTTGTAACAAGAGCGCTTGTGGCTGATGGCGTAAAGATTGGCAAAAATGCAGTTGTCGGATCAGCAGACAGCGAACATATTGAATTAGTATCAAAACGTGTTAAGGGGGATGAGTAATATGGCACAGGCATTTGGAATCGTAAGTTTTGCCGGCAACAATATCCGGGTAGGAGAGATGCAGAATTACCGTCCGGTTGGTGCTGTTTCATTCCTTGGAAGATACAGAGTTATTGATTTCCAAATCTCTAATATGAGCAACAGTGAAATCGAACATATTCAGGTTTATGTAAGAAGAAAACCACGTTCTCTTACAGAACATCTTGGAACAGGACGTCATTACAATATCAACTCAAAGAGTGGACGTCTTCATATTCTTTATTCTGATTTTGAAAATGCAGAATGGAGTGTATACAATAATGACCTGGCGGCATATGAAGAAAATATGGAGTGCATTGAAGCTGTAAAATATCCATATGTAGTTATTGCGCCAAGTTATATGATTTATACACAGAATTATGATGAATTACTTAAGACACATATTGAATCCGGTGCAGATATTACCCTGTTATATCACAGTGTGGATAATGCAAAAGAATACTATCTGAACTGTTCAACACTTAATCTGAACAAGCAGAAAGGTGTTCTTTCATTAGAACCGAACCATGGCAACGCGAAAAACCGTAATATTTTCATGGATACATATGTAATGCGCAAAGATCTGTTCATGGAACTGGTCAAAAAGGGAAGAAAGATTTCTTCCATGTTCACACTTAATGATATTGTGAATATGGCTTGCAGTGAACTGGATATACGTGGAGTGTCACATCGAGGATTCTTTGCATCTATCACAGATTTCAAGAGCTACTATAATGCAAACTTATCACTGATCGATATGAAGAATGCAGTGACTTTGTTTGATAAGAGCTGGCCAATTTACACAAGAACAAATGATTCCTGCCCAACAAAGTATTACGAAGGAGCAAGTGTCAAGAAGTCAGTAATTTCCAATGGATGTCTAATCGAGGGTACTGTTGAGAATTCGGTAATCGGACGTGGCTGTGTAATTAAGAAAGGTGCAGTTGTCAAAGACAGTGTTATCCTTCCGGGAGTTGTAATTGGAGCGGATGCACGGATTGAAGCACAGGTAGTGGACAAGAGTGCAAGGATTGTCCATGCAAAGGAACTGATTGCAGATCCGGAAAAACCAGGATATGTAAGAAGAAATGATACTTTATAATCAAAAGAAATTCAACAGAGAGAAGAATGCCGGCGTGGGCAGACTTCTCTCTGTTTTTTGGTTTCATAAAAAAAGAGGTTCATAACGAACCCCTTTTGCTGCTTTGTAAAATTATAATCTATTCGCGTCCCATTTGTAAAATCGGGCTGATCTTTTTGTAGATCAGGAATACGATCAATGATACCAGGAAACCTTTCAGCAGATTGAAAGGTGCAACAGAAAGTAGAACAAAAGTCAGAAGACTGTTGATATGACTGTTGACTGCGGTTCCCATGGCAACCAGTGCATCGATCGGCATATGGAATGCAGCAGCGTATGCCGGAAGCAGAAGGTATGCATTGATAAAACATCCGACAATTGTCATAAAAACAGTTCCCGTTACCATACCGATGATCGCACCCTTGCGAGAATGTAACTTCTGATAAAGCAGGGAAGCCGGAATACACATTGCACATCCGACCAGGAAGTTCCCGAGGTCTCCGACACCGGCTGTTGATGTACCTCTGATCAGGAGGTTCAACAGGATTTTGACCAGTTCGATCAAAGCGCCGGCTACAGGACCCATGGTAAATGCTCCGACAAGGACCGGAACTTCACTGAAATCAATTTTGTAAAAGGTTGGTGCAAATGGAAGTGGAATATCAAATAACATCAGAACCATAGCGATTGCTCCGAGTACACCAATCTGTGCGATTGCCTTTGTGCTGATACGGTTTTTTCCTTTCGTTGTTGTTTTTTGGTTTGTCATTACATCTGTACTCATTTTTTTCTCTCCTTTTCTCTTGAAAAAATCAGATGAATTCAGGAGGAAAATCTTCGAAAGCCTATGCAAAAAAATCCCCGACGTGATACGTCGGGGGATTACTTGCAAAATCACTTTTTCTTCTCTCATCCAGACTTTACTGTCGGTTTTGGAATTGCACCAAATCAGCTGTCAGAAATCTGACAGGTCGCGGACTGTAACCGCCGGTTGGGAATTCTGCTTATACTATATCGATAAGAAGTCACCCTACCCCGAAGAATTTCCTTGTTCATTTGAACACATTATAGCGCAGGCGTATATAAAATACAAGTACAAGTTAAGAAAAGACAGTGCTTTTCTAAACCCGGAGTGAGCAGTAACGACTTGTTTCCAAAGATTCGGTATGATATAATCGGTGTGACTTAATCTGATATGGAGGAAAATGAATGAATATAAAGTTTGAAGTAAAAATGACAAAAAAAGCCATGTTTGATTTTATGCTCTATACTTCCTATACAAGCCTTAGTGGAATCGTTGGTGTGATTTTCGGTGGTGTAACACTGGTGCTGGGAATCAGACAATGTATGTTTGGAAGTTACAGTACAGCTGCAACGTTCTTTTTGTTTGCCGCAATTTTTCTGATCGGAAACCCACTTCATTTAAAAGCACGTGCGGCAGAACAGGTAATGCGCTCCCCGATGTTTCAGAAACCGATTAGTTATGAACTTAACGAAGAAGGAATCCGCATTTCACAGGATGAACAAAGTGTGCTTAATGAATGGGGAGATTTCCGAAAGGCAGTTTCAACCGGTCAGTCTGTAATTATATATGTAACAAAGGTAAGAGCACTGATTTTTCCAAGAGAATCCCTGGGAGAACAGTATGCGGCAGCAGTGCAGATGATTTCTACACATATGTCAGCCAAGAAAGTCAATATCAGACACGTCAGTGCAAATTAGGAGGCAGACCAGAAGATGATAATTGAAACAAAAAGTGCCAAAGAAACCTATGATCTCGGTAAGAAGATCGGGAGTCATGCAAAAGCAGGAGAAGTCTATACACTGGTAGGAGATCTCGGCGTCGGAAAGACCGTATTTACCCAGGGACTGGCAAAAGGACTGGGGATTGAAGAACCGATCAGCAGTCCAACCTTTACAATAGTCCAGGTATATGATGACGGAAGACTTCCGTTCTATCATTTTGATGTGTATCGGATTGGTGACATTGAAGAGATGGACGAGATTGGTTTTGAAGATTATGTATATGGAGACGGTGTAAGCCTGATCGAATGGGCGAACCTGATCGATGAGATTCTTCCGGCGAACCGGACAGAGATCACGATAGAAAAAGATCTGGAACAGGGATTTGATTTCCGCCGGATTACGGTAGAGAAAAGAGGAGAATAATATGCGCATTTTAGCAATAGACAGTTCGGGACTTGTTGCAACTGTCGCAGTAGTTGAAGAAGAAAACGAAATTTCCAAAACGATTGCAGAGTATACGATCAATTATAAAAAGACACATTCACAGACCTTATTACCGATGTTGGATGAAATCGTGAAGATGACGGATATGAATCTGGATACGATTGATGCGATTGCGGTAGCAGGAGGACCGGGATCATTTACCGGACTCAGAATTGGTTCAGCAACTGCAAAGGGACTGGGGCTGGCACTGAAGAAGCCTTTGATTCACATTCCGACAGTAGACGGACTTGCTTATAATCTGTGTTATACAGACAGGATCATTTGTCCGATCATGGATGCAAGAAGAAATCAGGTATATACTGGTATTTATCAGATGGACGGTGATAAACTGCAGGTTTTGGAAGCACAGATGGCAGTCGAAATCGATGAACTTGCCAAAAAACTTTGTACTTATGGAAAACCAGTGATCTTTCTTGGAGACGGTGTACCGGTGCATAAAGACAGGCTGGAGAAGGAATTGATGACGAATCATGATATTGCATTTGCACCGGCACATATGAACCAGCAGAGAGCTGCAGCAGTCGGTATGCTTGGAATTCAGTATTATAAAGAAGGAAAAACAGAAACCGCAATGGAACACAAACCGGATTATCTGCGTGTATCACAGGCAGAACGGGAAAGAGAAGAACGTCTGAAAGCAGAAAAAACACATGAGTAATAGAGATGGCATAGAAATTACTTTGATAACAGAAAATGACAGAGAACGAATGGAACAGGTGGCGCAGATGGAAACAGACGTATTTCCGGATCCGTGGAGTTATCATGAAGTGAGATCAACTGTCAGACAGAAGCATACTTTTTGTGCGGCAGCAATGGAAGGGGATACCCTGCTGGGATATTTTCTGTGTTATTATGTTCTGGATGAATGCGAGATTGCAAGAATTGCAGTTGCTGAATCTGAAAGACGCAGAGGAATTGGACAGATGCTGTTTGGATTTATGGAACAGATCTGCCATGAAAAGCAACTGAAAAGAATGCTTCTTGATGTCCGTAAGAGTAATCAGACAGCGATTGCTTTTTATGAAAAAAACAAATTTGGAATCGATGGAGAGCGAAAGTTCTATTACGGAGGAAAAAATCCGGAAGATGCAATCCTGATGAGCCGTATGGTTTAGAAAATGGAAGAAATCGCAAGAATATACAAGACTTCCCACTGGAAGGCGTCAGTCTGTGACGTTATAATGTACCTGAACATAGAAAGAGCTGAAAAATGAAATGGCAGTCTTTTTTGCAAAGATACTCCGGAGGAAGTAAGATGCGTAATTATAAAAAAATTCAGACAGAAAAAAATACAGTCACAAAGATTGTGTGCAATAAATGTAAAAAAGAAATCACAATAAAAAATGGAATACCGGAGGAAGAGATGCTTACAGTTGAAAAAAGATGGGGATATTTTTCGCACAAAGACGGAGAACTCCATCGATTTGATATCTGTGAGGAATGTTATGATACCTGGATAGCATCTTTCCAGATTCCGGTATATGGAGAACAGGAGTTAGAATGTTAGATGTATGTTTGCTTGGAAGCGGTGGAATGATGCCGCTTCCTTATCGATGGCTGACCGCACTTATGACAAGATATAACGGCAGCCAGCTGCTGATTGACTGTGGTGAAGGCACACAGATTGCGTTAAAAGAGAAGGGATGGAGTTTTAAACCGATCGATGTAATTTGTTTCACACATTACCATGGAGATCATATCAGCGGACTTCCGGGACTTCTTCTTACAATGGGAAATGCGGACAGAAAGGAACCGCTTACTCTGATTGGACCGAAAGGTCTGGAGAGAGTGGTGAGTTCTCTGCGAGTGATCGCGCCGGAACTGCCATTTGAAATCCACTATAGAGAAATTACAGAGCCAGAACAGATTTTTGAGATGGATGGATATCGTCTGAAAGCATTTCGTGTAAAACATAATGTGATCTGTTACGGTTATACGATTGAGATCGACCGTGCCGGCAAATTTGATGTGCAGAGGGCAACAGAACAGAAAATTCCGAAGGAATACTGGAAACATCTTCAAAAAGGTGAGACAGTAGAGCTTGACGGAAGAATACTGACGCCGGAGATGGTCCTTGGACCACCTCGAAGAGGAATTAAGCTTACCTATTGTACAGATACAAGACCGACGGATTCTATCCGGAAGAATGCAAAAGGGTCAGACCTGTTTATCTGCGAAGGAATGTACGGAGAAAAAGAAAAAGCGGCAAAAGCAGTAGAATATAAGCATATGACCTTTTATGAGGCAGCAAACCTGGCAAAAGAGGCGGAGGTGGGAGAAATGTGGCTTACGCATTACAGCCCGTCCCTGCGCCATCCGGAAGAATATATGGATGAAGTGCGGGCAATCTTTCCACATGCGATCGCAGGAAAAGACCGTATGACAACAGAACTGGATTTCCCGGAATAAGCAAAGCAGTAGAGAGAAGGAAAAATATGGATACAGAGAAAAAGGATATATTAATACTGGCAATTGAAAGTTCCTGTGATGAAACGGCAGCAGCCGTTGTAAAGAACGGACGACAGGTGTTGTCAAATGTGATCTCATCACAGATAGATCTACATAAATTATATGGTGGTGTGGTTCCGGAAATCGCATCGAGAAAGCATATTGAAAAGATTAATCAGGTAATAGAAGAGGCTCTGGAAAATGCAGAGGTTACACTGGATGATATTGATGCAATCGGTGTAACTTACGGTCCGGGGCTTGTTGGTGCGCTTCTTGTCGGTGTGGCAGAAGCAAAAGCAATCGCATATGCGAAAAAGTTACCACTTGTTGGAGTTCATCATATTGAAGGGCATATTTCTGCAAATTATATTGAGAATCTGGAACTGGAACCACCGTTCTTGTGTCTTGTTGTGTCTGGGGGACATACGCATCTCGTATGCGTCAAGGATTATGGAACTTATGAGATTCTTGGAAGAACCAGAGATGATGCGGCAGGAGAGGCTTTTGATAAAGTGGCTAGAGCAATTGGCCTGGGATATCCGGGAGGACCGAAGATTGATAAGCTTTCAAAAGAGGGGGATCCAGATGCAATCCCATTTCCACGTGCGCATATCGAAGATTCCCCATATGATTTCAGCTTCAGTGGCGTGAAGTCAGCAGTTTTAAACTATATTAACGGCTGCAAGATGAAAGGGATTGAATACAACCGTGCTGATATTGCTGCATCCTTCCAGAAAGCAGTTACTGATGTGCTGGTAGACAATGCAATGCATGCAGTAAAAGAATATGGACTTAATAAGTTTGCAATTGCGGGAGGCGTGGCGTCAAACAGTAGTCTTCGTGCAGCAATGAAACAGGCATGTGAAAAGAATGAAATAGAATTTTACTATCCGTCACCGATTTTCTGTACAGATAATGCAGCAATGATCGGTGTGGCGGCTTATTATGAATACATAAATGGAACCAGACATGGATGGGATCTGAATGCAGTCCCGAATCTGAAACTTGGCGAAAGATAGAGTGGGCGATCCACGAAATGCAGGTAAAAAGGAGAGAATAATATGAACAGGGAAAAATGTACAGCAGTAGTCCTGGCAGCAGGAAAAGGAAGCCGGATGGGTACAAAAATACAGAAGCAGTATCTGGAAATATGCGGAAAGCCTGTACTTTACTATTCTCTTGCTGCATTTGCAGCATCTCCGATTATTGATGAAATTGTTCTTGTGACAGGAGAAGGTAAGACTGATTATTGCCGGAAAAATATTATAGAAGCTTATGGAATCACAAAAGTTAACAAAATTGTGGTTGGTGGAAAAGAACGGTATGAATCTGTATATAAAGCACTAAGAGAAATAGAACCGGAAGGTTATGTCTTTATTCATGATGGAGCACGTCCGTTTGTTGATGAATCGATCATAGAACGAACTTACCAGGCAGTAAAAGAATACCGGGCATGTGTGGCAGGAATGCCATCGAAAGATACGGTAAAGATTGTAGATGAGAATGATTTCGCAGTAAATACACCAGAACGAAGATTTGTGTGGTGTATTCAGACTCCGCAGGTATTTGAGACTGCATTGATTCGTCATGCATATTTTAAATTGATGGAAAATGAAGAAAATGAAAAAGGGATAACAGACGATGCGATGGTTGTAGAGCGTATGGAAAACTGTGCAGTAAAGTTGGTAGAAGGTTCGTATGAGAATATAAAGATTACAACGCCAGAAGATCTGATATTAGCAGAAAGTCTGATCAAAAAAAGAAATTGAAAAAAATTTAAAAAAAGTGTTGACAATAATGTATCACTATGATATTATCTATCTTGTCGCTGATACACAGCAACAACTTAATAAATGCGGAGAGGTATCGAAGTGGTCATAACGAGGCGGTCTTGAAAACCGTTTGTCCGAAAGGGCGCGTGGGTTCGAATCCCACCCTCTCCGGTTGAAGCAGAACAATATGTTCTGCTTTTTTTATTGTTCGGCTTGGCTTTTTGGGAGTAAAAAGGTGAAATGAAAAAAGGTAAGATTTATCTTTGAAGTTACATTATTTTACAAGATTAAATTCCACATGAGAGTGGAATTTAATCTTGTAAGTGAGTAATATATAAAACTTGAAAATAGTACTGGACAAAAAAGAAAGAATCGTGTATATTAAATAACGGACGTTTTGGAGAAATACCCAAGCTGGCCGAAGGGGCTCCCCTGGAAAGGGAGTAGGTCGTTAATAGCGGCGCGAGGGTTCGAATCCCTCTTTCTCCGTTTTGTTCAAAGCTAAAAAGCAGTAATCGATAAAACATAATATTGAATGTAAAATACAGATCAAGAAAATGTGAAAAAAGTCGAAAAAAGTGCTTGACATTCAGGAAAACGGATGTTATTATAAACAAGCTGATGCATGAGAAATGAAAGTTTTAAATGCAGAACAAAAAATAAAAAAAGTTGTTGACAAATATGAAACGCTTTGATATAATATAAAAGCTGTTGCATGAAACGGCAACAACAAAAAAGAACATTGATAACTGAACAATAGACAACAAACCCT
>NZ_JAQDVB010000026.1:0-50140 GCF_027674365.1 Coprococcus sp. AM11-30B
CGGCTGTTGGGATTAGCCCCGTTGTTTGACCACAATCTGTCCTTGTTTGCGCAAGATGACGAGACAGACTATGCGAATTTCCTTGATCGTTCAAATCGATATTACCTACCTGCAACAGCGAATATCGCCTTTGATGATATGGCTGGAATTGTTATGGGAGCGGAGCAGCATGAGCTTTTGCGCAGGATGATCGGTTTTGAGTTCCAGAATCATCCAACATATCCGCTTCCACAGGATCGGCTTGAAGCGCTGAACCACTATATTACAGAGAAAGTAAGGGAATTGCTACGGATTCCTATTGTGGATGAGCATGCGCTTTGCAAAGCGATGGAAGAGAAATTCAACGAGATCCAAGCAACAACCAAAATACCGATGCTTCTTGATTCCGTTAAGATGATTCACAAGAAAGGTCTTCCACTTAGCGAGAAGGCAGAAGCAGTAAAAAGAGGATCCAAAGTATTTGAAAATACGCTGAACAAGATTATTCCGGAAGAAGACCGTTGTAGGTAAAAGGAAAGGAACGATAGCGGAAGAAAAGGAACACGCCATCAAGTCGTAATGCAGAAAGAACAACGAAAAGGTCATCCGTTTGGGCGACCTTTTTTCGGCGCCATATTCCGGTATTATGGTATAATGGCCCCGTTCACCAAAGCATCAACAGAAAGGGAAAAAGATGCTTTTTGACTTGTTTGGCCCTCTGCTCGGACCGCTTTTAATCGTGATCATGGTGATCGTCGTGTTCGAGTCCTGTTGGAGGAAGTGCCCACCGGACAAATTGATGATCGTATCTGGATTCGGGCAGACGCGTAGCGTGTCAGGAAAGGGCACGTTCGTTATCCCCGGTCTGCAGTGTGTGGACACGTTGGCTCTCGGTGCTGTGCAGGTTCAGTTGTCGACGGAGAATGAAATCCCGACACAAGATGCGATTCTTATCCATGCTTGCGCTGTCGCAAATTTCCAGATTGGACAGACTCCCGAATTGATCGAGATAGCATCGAAGAATTATCTCAATATGGATAAGACCGAGATGACCCGTCAGGTCACCGAGGTGATGCTCGGAAAGATGCGCGAGGTTATCGGTCAGATGGATCTGAAGGAACTCATGTGTGACCGTGAGTCCTTTAACCATAAACGGTAATCGATACTTGGGAAGCCGAACGCAAGCAGCCTCTTTTAAAGCAGTTTCTTTAACAAGAGTAAGCGATGCAAATAAAGGCATAGGGACTCCAAGAAAATAGGAAGATATACTTTAAAGTATATCTTCCTCCAAATTATCTAAGAAATCCCATGTGTCATCATCTTCGCATGGATAATATTGAATATTACCGTCGCGACAGCCATGGTCTTTGTCGTATTGTTCTCTTAAAAGATCAAGGGAACGTTTGGTTTTTTGTAAGTCTCGATATGTTTGAAGTTTATCAGCAAGTGGGACTCTTCCCATGGACGATCTATCGATGGTTCTTGGTTCCTCATCTGTTTTGTTGTAATGAACGAAATCGATGTTTCCGTAAGCTGTTTTATACCATTTGGACTTTCCTGTGGTCATATAGGTCACGACGGTAGGAATCTGCGAAATGAGGCTCCATGCTGAAGCAGAGGATTCAAGGCTTTCATAGAAAGAGTCATTTGGTCGGATCTTCTTACCGATCAAATCCATCGTACCAAGTCCCCAATATTGCGAAAAATAATAAACGTATATATTATGGTATGCACGATTCAAAATGTCTTCTTTTATAAGAGACTTCAATGTTCCATTCAGTTTGCTGCCGGTTTCGTTGAAAAGCTCAGACAGCTCTTTTTTAGTGTAAACATGAGTAAATCGCTCATCATTGCGGGCAAGTTTTTTCATAGCGTCGATAGTACGCATCTTATCACCTGCTTTCAAAGTATATTATATCATATACTTTGATTAAGTAAAACTCGTCTAATCGTAAAAGAAAGCAGGAAGCCGACTGAAATCAGTTTCCTGCTTCTCTTAATTGTAGATTGATGTTTCAATTAAAAATTTCTGTAATTCAGAATCATCCGCTGTCTCATAGAAGCGCTTGAGCTTTTCACTGAACAGCAAGAGGCAAAATCAGAAGCAAAAGAATAAAACCTCTATTACCGGACTGTCGGTATTGATATTGCTGAACGTTCTCAATGCTTTCCATGCTTTACCTCCTTGTTATTTTAACGAGCATTCATGTGTATCGAAATTGTATGCCATGGTAATAGTTGTTATCTGATCATCATTTGAGTCTTTTAAATCGAATGACAAGATATAAACCATGTCATTAAAGTCAGTTTGGATAGTATTATTCGATACAGCTTTCACTGTATTTGGATAGAAAAGAGCGCACTGCTCTCGAATATAATCTTCGATGTCATTCCAAGAGTCTTTAAGCATCGAAGACATTTCATCACTGACGCCGGTAATTTCAAAAGTTGTTGCAGCCTGTGTGCGAGAAAATTCCTCTGGTGATCCGCTTCCCGTCAAATCGATTGACATTTTGAAATAAGATCCGTCCTCGTTTTTATCTACAGTTAAAACATGGCTTTTTTCACCCGTTGTTTCATAAGCGCATGTATACCTAGTTAAATTGGTCATTTCGCCAACATTAACTGTATCTGTTGACAGGGCTTTAATTACAAATGGCTTTTCTGTTTTCTGTGGCTCAGCGCTTGGGTCTGTAATAATAATTGAAGAATCAGTGAAATAAATGTTACGCCCTGAACCGCTATAAGTAACCCAAACGTTTGCAGATAGTAGTGCTTCAAATTGAGCCGTTTTTTTGTCATAGCTCTGAATAGTTTTCTTTTGTTTTTTTGTAAGCGACACTTTGCTTTCCTTGACTGGTTTTGACTTCTTCTTTTTCTCTTCGATTTTGATGTCTTCTTGTGGGAGCAAAGAGACATATGTAGAAATTCCAACAGAACAAAGAACAAAAATTACGGCAAGAATTGCCACAATTTTTAAAATTCCTTTATGTTCTGTTAGGTAGAACACAATATCTTTTATTTTGAGAGATCGATTCCGCCGATCCAGCCCCACTTGACGCCAGAACCGGTGCCGTAGAAGTTGATGAAATCTTGGAGCGACTTCGTAGTGATAGAGCCTTCATTACTCATTACTTTGTTGTTGCCGACATAGATACCAACATGCCCATATTGCAAACCGGGTGTGCCTGTACCAGAGTGGGAGCTGTCTGCGACGATCATTCCTACCTTGAGTGTGTTACGATCGGACGAATGGCAGTACGCGTTGAACATGTCGCACGCGTTGCCGCCAAAGTAGTCTACGCCAGCGTTTTTGAAGACGTTCGTGACCCATGCGGCGCACCAGTTGAGGCCGGGCGAGGGAGTGGAGTAGCATGCGTTGACAACAGCTTGTTCTGTTATTGGATTTCGCAAGCGCTTGCGAAAATTAAACCTGATGATCACTGAGACAGGGAGTAAAGTTATGCTGAGGTAACACTGATACCATAGTACTAAGACAGTGATTTGCATTTTTCGAATACGCCACGTAAATGTTTGCGTTAAGAGAAAATTGCAAAAGGGGAATATACTATGAACGACGTCAATGGATATGATAGTACTATCAAATATGCTATTATGGATATCGTAGGTGCGATCAACAAAATAGAATCAATGAAACAAGATAGATACTTAGCGATGCATCCATATTCCATTACGCATAGCGCAGATGGCTATTACCGAACATATCTTCCAGCCGATGATGGCAAACGTAAACAAATAAAAAAGAAATCGAAAAGCGATCTTGAAAAGGTTGTCATCGATTATTGGACGAAGCGATCGCCTACATCTTTTAAGGAGAGATATGCCGTATGGGTAGACCGTCAAAAGCTAAAAGGCGTTTCTGATAACACGATATACAGATATCAGACCGACTACGCACGTTTTTTGAAAGGTAAAAAAATCGAAAAGAGAGATGTCCGAACGATCGATGAAGAATATTTAGAACTATTTTTTAACGAACTGCTTTCAGAAAAGGAAGTGCCCTATCGGGCATTGAAAGCACTGTTCGGTTATCTTAAGGGCGTATTTGATAAGTCGATTAGGGATGGATTGATTGAAAGCAATCCGTGCCTAAAAATTGATTTGCCGCTTTACAAAAGGAGATGCAAGCAAGCGATTGTTAAGATGCCGGAAGAACGGACGTTTTCACAAAGCGAAAAAAATAGACTAGTAAATTCTCTTAACAAAAAACGAAAAGAGCGTCCTGATGATGTTCTTCCATATGCCGTTGAACTTGCCCTTTATACCGGAATGCGTGTAGGCGAACTTTCAGGATTGATGTGGAACGACATCGACGAAGTCAACAAGCGCATCCTTATCCGGCACAGTGAAAAATTAAATCGACTGACAAACACTTTTTACATCTCGACGCCTAAAAACGGAAAGACGCGGATCTTCCCATTGACGATCGAAATCGCCGAGCTTCTTAAAAAGATTAAAAATGTCGAGGAAAAATACGGCTATTTGACTGAGCTCGTTTTCTCTAATGCGGATGGACGTATTCATGCAAGAGTCATCTCGGGATATATGAAACGGCGGACATCGAATGAGGGGTTCACTAATCCCAAAAGCATACATACTGCAAGAAGGACTTTGAATTCAGAGCTGCTTGCTTCTGGTGCACCAAGAACCATGTGCTGCGCAATGATAGGTAATACTGAGCGTGTAAATGAGGAATACTATACGTACGATGTTTCCTCCACGAGTGAAAAGATGGAAATAGTCACAAGGATAAACAGTCGGGTTACTTCAAATGTTAACGGTAACCGCAACGATGGTAGTCCTTAAGCTATCGAGTAATCAAAGGTAATCAAACATTTTTGAATGTAAAAATCCCTGAAACCCTTGATTTATAAGGGTTTCAGGGACATTAGGTGAGTGCCGGCAGCGGGACTTGAACCCGCACGCGGTCACCCGCAACAGATTTTGAGTCTGCCTCGTCTGCCATTCCGACATGCCGGCTTAACTAAAGATTCAATAAGAACCGAAAATAATGATAGCATATTTGCTATTGGTTCGCAAGTATTTTTTGAAAATATATTTCTTAAGATTCTGTTCATATAATATTTGTAAATGGATTTATTTAGGAATATTGAAAATATATCAAAAAAATGTCATAATGAGATGTTGTATATTTGAACGAATAGATAGAAAAGATAGAAGTAAGTGATGAGACTTACAGAGAGGCAGTTGATTATGAGCAAAATCGTATTGATAGACGGACACAGTATTCTGAACAGGGCGTTTTTCGGACTTCCGGATCTGACAAATGCGGAAGGACTCCATACGAATGCAATATATGGATTCTTAAATATTATGTTCAAGATCCTGGAGGAGGAAAAGCCGGAGTATCTGACCGTTGCATTTGATGTGCATGCGCCGACTTTCCGTCATAAGATGTTTGAGGCGTATAAGGGGACGAGAAAGCCGATGGCAGAAGAACTCAGACAGCAGGTACCGTTGATGAAGGAAGTTCTGCATGCTATGGGAATCCGGACGATCGAGCAGGAAGGGCTGGAGGCAGATGACCTTCTTGGAACGCTGTCCAAAAGATGCGAGCGAATGGGGATGGAAGTGGTCATTATTTCCGGAGACAGAGATCTTCTCCAGCTTGCTACAGACCATGTTGAGATCCGGATTCCGAAGACAAAACGGACCGGAACTGAGATCGAGAATTATTATGCAGTGGACGTAAAAGAAAAATACCAGGTGACACCGACAGAATTTATCGATGTGAAAGCATTGATGGGAGATACTTCAGATAATATCCCAGGGGTGCCGGGAGTCGGAGAAAAGACGGCGACCAAGATTATTGTAGAATACGGATCTATTGAAAATGCCTACAAGCATGCATCCGAACTGAAGCCGCCGAGAGCATCGAAAAATCTGGTGGAATACTGGGATCAGGCACAAATGAGTAAGGTGCTGGCGACAATTGATGTAGACGCGGATTTTGCTTATGAACTGGAAGAGGCGAAGCTTGGAAATCTTTATACAGAGGAAGCTTATGTCTATTTCCAGAGACTGCAGTTCAAGAATCTGCTGAATCGTTTTGATGTGCAGAGTGAGAATTCGATTGAAGATGCATTTGTGATCGCTGTGGGAAAAGAAGAAATTCAGAAAATCTTTGAGGAGGCAGAAAAAGCGCAGACAGTGGGAGCCGTTCTTTACAAAGACACCAGAAATGTACTTCCGCTGTTTGCAGGAAATGCTGAGATAGGTGGAATTGGAATTTCGTTTGGAAAAGAGAAGATCTACTGTATTCCGGCAGGAAATGGATACAGCATGGAGGAACTTCTGGAGGCACTTGTACATGTGGCAAAGCATGCCGGACGGTTTGTGGTGTTTGATCTGAAGTCATCCCTGCCTTATCTGAAAGGATTAGAAGGAGCAGCAGAGGAGAAGTGCTTTGACAGTATTGTAGCAGCTTACCTCCTGAATCCGTTGAAAAATGATTATGGATTTGAAGATGTGGCACAGGAGCATCTTGGATTGATGATCGATCCGAAGACAGAACTGGAAAAAATGGTCTGTTATGAAGCCTATGCTGCATTTGCGTCATCGGAAGTTTTGGAAGAAAAGCTGAAAAAAGAGGAAATGTGGAAGCTTTTTACAGAAATAGAGATGCCGCTTGTATTTACTCTGTTCCACATGGAGCAGAATGGGGTGCGTGTAGAAGCAGAAGAACTGAAAAGCTATGGAGAACAGCTTGGCGGAAAAATCGTACAGCTGGAAAAGGAAATTTATGAGCTTGCCGGGGAAGAATTTAATATCAATTCACCAAAGCAGCTGGGCGTGGTCCTTTTTGAACATCTGTCCCTTCCAAATGGAAAGAAGACGAAAACAGGATATTCGACGGCAGCAGACGTACTGGATAAGCTGGCACCGGATTATCCAATCGTGGCAAAAATCCTGGAATATCGTCAGCTTGCCAAGCTGAAATCGACTTATGCAGATGGGCTTGCCGTATTTATTCATGAAGATGATCACCGGATCCATGGAAAATTCAACCAGACAGTCACAGCGACCGGACGTATCAGCAGTACAGAGCCAAACCTGCAGAATATCCCGGCGAGGGTAGAACTTGGTCGGCTGATCCGTAAAGTATTTGTGCCGGAAGCGGGATATGTGTTTGTAGATGCTGATTATTCGCAGATAGAACTGCGTGTGCTGGCACATTGCTCCGGAGATGCAGCACTGATCGAAGCATACCGGGAGGCAAAGGACATTCACCGGATCACAGCTTCTCAGGTGTTTCATACTCCGTTTGATGAAGTGACCGATCTGCAGAGGCGAAATGCAAAAGCAGTCAACTTTGGTATTGTCTATGGGATCAGTTCTTTTGGACTGAGCCAGGATTTAAGTATTACGAGAAAAGAAGCGACCGAATATATTGACCGTTATTTTGAAACCTATCCGGGCATCAAGAAATTTCTGGATGATGCAGTTGCTCATGCAAAAGAACAGGGATATGTTGTGACCTTATTTGGCAGAAGAAGACCGGTTCCGGAGCTGTCTTCCAGCAATTTTATGCAGAGACAATTCGGGGAACGTGTAGCAATGAATTCTCCGATCCAGGGAACGGCTGCAGATATCATGAAAATCGCAATGATCGCTGTGGACAAAGAGCTTCGCATGAGAAACATGAAATCCAGGCTGGTTCTGCAGGTGCACGATGAACTTCTGATCGAGACATGGAAGGAAGAGGAAGAAGAAGTGCGGGAGATCCTGAAAGAAGGCATGATGCATGCGGCAGATCTTTCTGTTCCGCTTGAGATTGACATGCATAGTGGAAAAAACTGGTATGAGGCAAAATAGAAGGAAACAGATATGAAAAAAATAGGAATAACAGGAGGCATCGGTTCCGGGAAGAGCAAAGTACTTGGCTTTTTAAGTGAAGTGTGCGGTGCGGTGATCTGCCAGTCAGATCTGGTGGCACATCAGGTACAGCTTCCGGGAGAAAAATGTTATCAGAAGGTCGTGGAGACGTTTGGGAAAGAAATTTTAAATCCGGACGGAACGATTGACCGGAAAATTCTTGGCAGAATTGTGTTTGACCAGACGGAGAAACTGAAAAAGCTGAATGCGATCGTGCATCCGGCGGTCAATGAAAAGATCCGGGAGGAAATGCAGAAGGCGCAGGAAGAGGAGAAAGAGCTTTTTGTTTTAGAAGCCGCACTCCTTACGGAACCGGTATATCGTGAGATGCTGGATGAAATCTGGTATATTCATGTGCCACAGGAGATCCGGATGGAGAGACTGAGAAGCTCACGCGGATATTCAGATGAAAAAATGTATGCGGTGTTTGCAAATCAGCCGTCGGAAGAGACATTTACAGCGGTTTCGGATCTTGTGATCGAAAATGGTGGAACCTTTGAAGAGACGGAAAAACAGATAGATTTGGCGCTGGGAAGAGGCTAAGAACAGGGAGAAGAAACAAGATGAGATTATGCAGTATTGCCAGTGGCAGCAGCGGAAACTGTATTTATGTGGGGAGCGATCACACGCATCTGCTTGTAGATACAGGAATCAGCAAAAAACGAATTGAGGAAGGCTTAAAGGAACTTGAAATAAAAGGGGAAGAGCTGGATGGAATCCTGATCACCCATGAACATGCAGATCATATTCAGGGACTTGGTGTATTCAGCAGAAAATATGAGATCCCGATCTATGGAACACCGGGAACGATTCGGGGAATCCGTGATTATAAAAATCTCGGGAAAATGCCGGAAGGACTTTACCATGAAATCCAGGTAGATAAAGAATTTAAGCTGGGAGATATTGATGTGCATCCATTTGCTATTTCCCATGATGCAAATGAACCGAGCGGCTACCGCTTTGAGCAGGATGGAAAGAAGATCGCGGTAGCAACGGATCTTGGAAAATATGATGAATATACGGTAGAGAACCTGAAGGATTTAAACGCGGTCCTGTTGGAATCTAACCATGATATACATATGCTGGAAGTCGGTCCTTATCCGTACTACCTGAAGCAGAGAGTTCTTGGGGACAGAGGACATTTATCAAATGAATTGTCAGGACGGCTTCTTTGTGATATACTACACAATAACTTGCAGAGTGTATTGCTGGGGCATTTGAGCAAGGAGAATAATTACGAAGAACTTGCGTATGAGACTGTCAGGCTGGAGGTCACTTTGGGGCAGAACCCGTATAAGGGGGATGAGATACCAATCGCAGTTGCAAAAAGGGATCAGGTGTCTGCAGTGATCGAGGTTTAGAAAAAGAAAGTATGCAGGATTGGATTCAGGAGGACAGGCAGAATGAAGAAATGCATTATTACAGTAGTCGGTAAAGATTCGGTAGGAATTATTGCAAAAGTATGTACATACCTGGCAGAGACCAATATCAATATTTTAAATATTTCCCAGGCGATCGTGGATGGATATTTTAATATGATGGCGGTTGCAGATGTGGAAAATTCAAAAAAAGAACTGGATATCGTAGCGGTAGAACTTCGTGATATCGGCTTACAGATCGGTGTCAATATTCATTGCCAGAGAGAAGAGATTTTTGAAAAAATGCACAGAGTGTAAGGAGAACCGCTATGATTAATTTTTACGAAGTAGTAGAAACAAACCAGATGATCGAAGAAGAAAATCTGGATGTAAGAACAATCACATTGGGTATCAGTCTGATGGACTGTATTGACTCAGATCTGGACAGACTGAATGAAAAGATATATAAAAAAATCACAACACTTGCAAAGGATCTTGTATCGACAGGAGAGAAGATCGAAAGTGAATTTGGAATTCCGATCGTTAATAAGCGGATTTCCATTACACCGGTTGCACTTGTTGGCGGTTCAGCCTGCAAAAAAACAGAGGATTTTGTGACGATCGCAGAGACACTGGATAAAGCAGCAAAGGAAGTCGGTGTAAACTTTATCGGAGGATACTCTGCAATCGTATCCAAGGGAATGACAAAGAGCGATGAACTCCTGATCCGTTCCATTCCGATGGCAATGGCAAAGACAGAGCGTGTGTGCAGTTCGGTCAATGTAGGTTCGACAAAGACTGGTATTGATATGGATGCAGTCCGTCTTTGCGGCGAGATTGTAAAAGAGACAGCAGAGGCGACAAAGGACAAGGATTCGATTGGCTGTGCAAAATTTGTAGTTTTATGTAATGCACCGGATGATAACCCGTTTATGGCAGGGGCTTTTTTAGGTGTTACCGAAGGAGATGCCGTGATCAATGTCGGTGTCAGCGGACCTGGTGTTGTAAAAAGAGCGATTGAAAAATGTCGTGGCGAGGGCTTTCAGGAACTTTGTGATACGATCAAGAAGACCGCATTTAAGGTGACAAGGGTTGGTCAGCTTGTAGCCGGAGAAGCTTCCAAAAGGCTTGGTATTCCGTTCGGAATCATTGACCTGTCACTTGCACCGACACCGGCTGTTGGCGATTCAGTAGCGGAGATTCTGGAAGAAATCGGACTTGAGAGAGTTGGCGCACCAGGAACAACAGCGGCACTTGCTATGCTGAACGATCAGGTGAAAAAAGGTGGCGTTATGGCGTCTTCCTATGTAGGAGGTTTAAGCGGAGCTTTTATTCCGGTCAGTGAGGATAAAGGAATGATCGATGCAGTCAATGCCGGATCTCTTTGTATAGAAAAGCTGGAGGCGATGACTTGTGTCTGCTCGGTAGGACTTGATATGATCGCTATTCCGGGTAAGACGAAAGCTACTACGATTTCCGGGATCATTGCGGATGAGATGGCGATCGGAATGGTCAATCAGAAGACAACGGCGGTTCGTGTGATACCTGTAGTTGGAAAGGATGTTGGAGATATGGCAGAGTTTGGTGGCCTTTTGGGATATGCGCCGATCATGCCGGTCAATGAATTTGACTGCAGTGCATTTGTGAATCGAAAGGGAAGAATTCCTGCACCGATACATAGTTTTAAAAATTAGAAAGAGGTAAAGAGAGCATGGGGAAAGTTGCGATTGTAACAGATAGTAACAGTGGAATTACACAGGCAGAAGGAAAGAAGATGGGAATTTACGTACTTCCGATGCCATTCTATATCAATGAGGAGTTGTTTTACGAGGATATCACACTCACGCAGGAGGAGTTTTATGAAAAACTGGCAGGAGATGCAGATATTAAGACTTCCCAACCGGCTCCCGGAGATGTAATGGATATGTGGGACAAGGCGCTGGAGGAATATGATGAGGTTGTGCATATTCCGATGTCAGCCGGTCTTAGCAGTTCATGTGAGACTGCAATCATGCTTTCCCAGGACTATGATGGAAAAGTACAGGTCGTAAATAATCACCGGATTTCTGTTACGCAGCGAAGATCGGTGGAAGAGGCGAAAAAGCTTGCAGATGCTGGAAAGAGCGCGGCAGAAATTAAAGAACTGTTAGAAGCGATCCAGTGGGACAGTGATATCTATATTACAGTAGATACTTTAAAATACCTGAAGAAAGGCGGCAGACTTACACCGGCAGCTGCAGCGATTGGAACGGTTCTGAACCTGAAGCCAGTTCTCCGTGTTAAAGGAGAAAAGCTGGATGCGTTTGCGAAGTCAAGAGGATGGAAGAGTGCAAAGAAGACGATGATCAAGACAATTAATGAGATTCGTACTTCAGAATTCGGAGATTGTGATGGAAAAAAAGATCTGTATCTGGATGCAGCTTACACAGGAGACCGCAAGGAGGCACAGGAATGGCTGGATGAGCTTCATGAAGCATTTCCGGAGTTTGAAATCCGGATGGATCCACTGTCGTTGAGTGTGGCATGCCATATCGGACCTGGAGCCAGGGCGGTGACTCTTACCAAAATTCTTCATGTGAACTAAATGAGAAAGAGACTTTTTGCACAAACATGCGTAGTAGTGGTGTGCAAAAAGTCTCTTTTTTGACAAAGGGGAAGGGTTAAATAATTTGCAACTGCTTCTGGTATTCATTTGTAAAAGGTGTGTTAAATTTCTCGGTAATTATGGATTCATACAGGTCTGATGCGAAAATGTCCAGGTTCAGGAGAACCTGGGTGGCGGATGTGAGATCTCTGGCATCTGCGAGCTTTGTGATCAGAGGGATGGTGGCATACTCTTTGATCTCTTTAAGAATTTGAGTATCTTTTTTTTGAAAACCGAGTACGCGGGCATAAAGGGCGGATGTGGATGATCGCTCTTTTTTTGCTTTGCCGGAAATGTTGCCGGAATCTTCTACAAAACAGAAAGGAGGCTCATGTCGGAAGGTGTCCTTTTCTATGCCGAGCAGGATGTGCAGCAGGGCGCGGCTGATCCGGGTGTAGGTAAGCTCTCTGGTTTTCAGAAGATCGCAGAAGGAACTCCAGGTAGCAAAATTATTTCTCTGATTGATGATCCGGTTGGCGAGGTCTTTGCTGACATCAAGGTAATCGGTCAGAGAGGAAGCACTCTCACAGAGCAGTCGATACTTTAGCAGGAGCGAAAAATCATCCTGGGTAACCGGAAGTGAGGACTGGTAATTCTTTCGCAGCAGATCTGAAGAAGCGGGCGGAAGTTGTCCTGCGACGGATGAAAAAGCATCTTCTGGTAAAGATGGATTCAGAATTCGGTTGCGGATCGCAGTTGCGGAACTGAAGGTTTCGCAGAGGTCAGTATCGTTGTAGCCGGATCCCTCACGGGGAATCGCGAAAGGCTGGATCGGACTTTTGAAATACCGGAGCGCTTTTAAGTATTCAATCCCAAGAGTATTGTTTGGTGAGGACAGGATTTCGGCAAGGGACGGATCCTTTGTATAGACACTTAGGGCAGTCTGGCGTGCCTGCGGAAACGGTCGGCCTTTTCGCAGCTCATCCTGCAGGAGCTGCCGGTAGACTTCTGGCTCTTCGGAAAGAATCCGGGCAAGCCGATTGAGTTTTTTGATATCGCCACACTCACTGCCAAAGCAGAGATAGGAAATACAGCCAAGACTGTTAAAAATAGAAACAGCACCTCTTGCAAACAACTCTGCACTGCCACAGGAAAAAAGGACCGGGAGCTCCAGAATGAGTGATGCACCGCCAAGAAGGGCAGCTTTTGCCCGCAAATGCTTTGGTGCGATAGCAGGGGCGCCACGCTGGACGAAGTCACCACTCATAAGGACAACTGCCGCATCTGCCCCCGTTTTTTGAAGTGCCTGGTCTATATGATACTGATGCCCGTTGTGGAACGGATTATATTCTGCGATGATACCGACGATTTTCATACTTTTAACTAAAATCTCCTTTGTGTTGTTTGTGAAAAGATTATACTATAAAAAGAGTTTTTGTGCAAAAAACATTGTAATGGAAAATATTACGTGAAAAAAATAACATTGCTTGTATACAATGTGTGCAAGGAGTATAATTAAGAATAGAGTGTGAGTTCTAATAAAGAAAATTCTAGTACCAGAAGGGAGAAACATCAATGAATGTATTAGTAATCAATTGCGGAAGTTCATCACTGAAGTTCCAGCTCATCAACTCAGAATCGGAGGCGGTTCTCGCAAAAGGTCTTTGCGAAAGAATCGGTATTGACGGAAGACTTACCTATCAGCCGGCAGGTGGAGAGAAGAATGTATCTGAAAAGGCTATGCCTACACATACAGAAGCAATCCAGTTCGTAATTGACGCGCTGACAGATGCAGATACAGGTGTTGTTAAGAGCCTTGACGAAATCGGAGCAGTCGGACATCGTGTTGTTCACGGCGGAGAAAAGTTTGCAAAATCTGTAGTTGTAACACCGGAAGTAAAAGCTGCGATTGCAGAGTGCAATGACCTTGCACCACTTCACAACCCGGCAAACTTAATCGGAATCGAAGCTTGTGAAAGTCTGATGCCGAGCACACCACAGGTTGTTGTATTTGATACTGCTTTTCATCAGACAATGCCTGAGAAAGCTTATATGTATGGACTTCCATACGAATATTATGAAAAATACAAAGTAAGACGTTACGGATTCCACGGAACAAGCCACAGCTTCGTATCTAAGAGAGTAGCTGAGATTGTTGGAAAACCATACAACGCAACAAAGACGATCGTATGCCATCTTGGTAATGGAGCATCTATTTCCGCAGTTCTCAACGGAGAATCTGTAGATACCTCTATGGGACTTACTCCACTGGAAGGTCTTGTAATGGGAACACGTTCAGGAGATATCGACCCGGCTATCATGGAATTCGTTGCTAAGAAAGAAAACCTTGATATCGCAGGTATCATGAACGTTCTGAACAAGAAATCTGGTGTAGAAGGTATTTCCGGAGTATCAAGTGACTTCCGTGACCTTGAAGAAGCAGCAGATAACGGAAATGCACGTGCAGCACTTGCAATTGATGTGTTTGCTTACAGAGTAGCAAAATATGTTGGTGCATACACAGCAGCTATGAACGGTGTAGACAATATCGTATTCACAGCCGGTATCGGTGAAAATGCCGGACTTGTAAGAACAAAAGTCTGCAGCTATCTTGGATATCTTGGAATTACAATCGATGAAGAAGCAAATGGAAAACGTGGAGAAGAGATCGTAATCTCTACACCAGATTCCAAAGTGAAAGTTCTTGTAGTTCCGACAAACGAAGAACTTGCAATTGCAAGAGAGACAGTTGCACTTGTATAACAGAAGAAATTAGAAAAAACCTTAAAATCTGTAAATCATCCTTGACAAAAAGAATTTACATGGTATAATAGTTTAGGTGTGAACAGGAGAAAGAATTATGTTAATTGACCTGTCCGAAGTCTTATCTGAACCGCATAAGTCCATTGACGAAGTGGTCGGCACTGAGATGAAAGAAGTGAAGGTGAACGGAAGTAGATTTCCGGTAAGCCGGACACAGCCTGTGCATATTCATGTCGAGTATGCCGGCGAAAAAAAACTTCATATCAGTTGTGAGACAAGTCTTACGGTAATCATTCCGTGTGACAGATGTCTTACAGATGTACCGACAGATTTCACGCTTTCCTTTGAAAAGCAGGTGAATACAGCTCTGGCAGACGGAGAAGATGATGGCGAATCCGATGAAGCGAATTACATTGACGGATATCATCTTGATGTGGAGCAGCTGCTCTATAACGAGATTTTAGTAGGGTGGCCGATGAAAGTTCTATGTAGCGAAGACTGTAAAGGGATTTGCAGTGTATGTGGTCAGAACTTGAATGAGGGAAGCTGCGACTGCGAAGACACCAGTCTTGACCCTAGAATGTCAGTTATCCGCGATCTTTACAAGAATTTTAAGGAGGTGTAACCTATGTCAATTTGTCCAAAGAATAAATCTTCTAAAGCAAGAAGAGACAAGAGAAGAGCAAACTGGAAAATGAGCGCACCGAATCTGGTGAAATGCAGCAAATGTGGAGAACTTATGATGCCACACAGAGTTTGCAAAGCTTGTGGATCTTACAACAAGAGAGAAATCGTTACTGTAGAAAACTAATTAAAAAAGGCTATAGTACAGGAGTTAGGCGTATTGCTTAACTCCTTTTCTTTTTGCCTAATTTTCCTAAATCTGCTAAATATTATTGATTTTTACGGTCATGTCTAGTAGAATTGGTTTAGTAATGCTGGGAGGTAACAGTATGAAAGAAATAACAAAAGTTGTTGTCGATGCAATGGGCGGAGACAACGCACCGCATGAGATTATCAAAGGTGCGGTCGAGGCGGTCGGGAAGTCAGATGCGATCCATGTGATCCTGGTCGGAAAAGAAGATGTCATCAATCAGGAACTTTCCGGGTACACATATAATAAAGAACAGATTTCGGTTGTTCATACATCGGAAGTAATTGAGACAGCAGAACCGCCGGTTATGGCGATCCGCAGAAAGAAAGACTCATCCATTGTGGTAGGTCTTAAGATGGTGAAGGATAAAGAAGCTGACGCTTTTGTTTCAGCAGGAAGTTCCGGTGCGGTTCTTGCCGGGGGACAGCTTCTGGTTGGACGTATCAAAGGGGTGGAAAGACCACCGCTTGCACCGCTGATCCCGACAGAAAAAGGATTCTCCATTTTGATCGACTGTGGGGCGAATGTAGATGCAAGACCTTCACATCTGGTGCAGTTTGCCAAGATGGGTTCGATCTATATGGAACATATTATGGGAGTCAAGAATCCGAAGGTTGCGATCGTCAATATCGGAGCTGAGGAAGAAAAGGGTAATGCCCTGGTCAAGGAGACTTTTCCTATGCTGAAAGAATGTAAGGATATTAACTTTATCGGAAGCATCGAAGCGAGAGAAATCCCTCACGGACAGGCAGATGTTATCGTCTGTGAAGCATTTACCGGCAACGTGATCCTGAAACTCTATGAAGGAGTAGCATCGGTTCTTGTAAGCAAGATCAAAGGCGGTATGAAGCAGAATCTCCGCGGCATGATCGGTGGACTTCTGGTTAAGCCGGTGCTGAAAAAGACTATGAAGGATTTTGACGCAAGTGAGTACGGTGGAGCACCACTGCTTGGACTCACCGGTCTGGTAGTAAAGACACACGGCAGTTCTAAGGCAAAAGAAGTCTGCAATTCAATTTTGCAGTGCGTAACCTTCAAAGAAGAAGGAATCAATGAAAAGATCAAAGAATGTATTCAGGCGGAAGAAAAATCCGCACAGGAATAAGCTCAGAAAGGATTAAGAATTATGGAATTTGAAAAACTGAAAGACATTATTGTTGATGTGATGGGATGTAACCCGGATGAAATTACGATGGACACTACATTTGTAGATGATCTGGGAGCTGATTCGCTTGATATTTTCCAGATTATTATGGGAATTGAAGATGCATTTGATATCGAAATTGAAAATGAAGATGCAGAAAAGATCGCAACAGTAGGTGATGCTGTAGAACAGATCAAGAACGCTGTTAACTAGGGAAAATGATTACAGGGGACATCCCCATTTTTGGGGAGTGTCCTTTTTTAAAATTGGAGGAGCAATCATGAGCAGAAATGTAAAGGAACTGGAAGAAAAAATCGGCTACAATTTCAAGGACAGCCATTTGCTCAGACATGCTGTGACGCACAGCTCTTATGTGAATGAAAAGCATATGAAGAAGGCAGACTGTAATGAACGTCTGGAATTCCTTGGAGATGCTGTTCTGGAACTGATTTCAAGCGAATATCTTTTTTTCGAGAACCAGACAATGCCGGAAGGAGAACTGACTAAGTTAAGAGCAAGCATGGTATGCGAGAAGGCACTTGCATTTTGTGCGCGGGATCTGGAACTTGGAAGTTATCTGCTGCTTGGGAAAGGTGAGGACGCGACCGGTGGAAGATTCAGAGAGTCTATTACCTCGGATGCATTGGAAGCACTGATTGGTGCGATTTATCTGGATGGTGGTTTTGCTAATGCGAAAGAGTTTATTTTAAAATATATTTTAAACGACCTGGAAGGGAAACGGCTCTTTTATGATAGCAAGACTATCCTGCAGGAAATGGTACAGGGCGGTCAGGAAAAAGGAATTGTCTACCAGCTGGTAGGAGAAGAGGGACCGGACCACAATAAATCCTTCCGTGTAGAGGTTGTGATCGGCGGAGAAGCCTTTGGATGTGGTATCGGAAGGACCAAAAAGGCTGCCGAACAGGAAGCGGCTTATCAGGCAATCCTGAAGCTGAAAGAAGGAAAGGTACAGTAGTGAGGCATGTATTTAAAAAGTATTGAAGTACAGGGATTCAAGTCTTTTGCAAATAAGATTGTCTTTGAATTTCATAACGGGATCACCGGAATCGTCGGACCGAACGGAAGTGGGAAAAGTAACGTGGCGGATGCCGTCCGCTGGGTACTCGGAGAGCAGAAGGTGAAGCAGCTCCGTGGAGGTACGATGCAGGATGTTATTTTTTCCGGTACGGAAAACCGGAAACCCCTCAGCTACGCATCGGTTGCGATTACACTGGATAATTCAGATCACAAACTCCCGGTGGAGTTTGAAGAGGTTAAAGTCACAAGAAAGTTGTACCGTTCGGGGGAAAGTGAATACCTGATCAACGGCAGTGTCTGCAGGCTCAAAGATATCAATGAGATGTTTTATGATACAGGTATCGGAAAAGAAGGATATTCGATCATCGGACAGGGACAGATTGACAAGATCCTGAGCGGTAAGCCGGAAGAGAGACGAGAGCTTTTTGATGAGGCGGCCGGGATTGTCAAATTTAAGCGCCGCAAGGCGTTATCTCTTCGCAAACTGGAAGAAGAGCAGAGCAATCTGGTCCGTGTTAATGATATTTTGGGAGAGTTGGAAAAGCAGTTTGGTCCGCTTCAGAAACAGTCGGAGACAGCGAAGGAATATCTGAAAAAGAGAGAAGAACTGAAGCATTATGACATCAATATGTTCCTGGTGGAGATGAAACGTCTGAAGGGGCAGATCCGGGAAAACGATGAGAAGCTGAAGATTGCGCAGGATGAACTCACTGAAGCCGGCAAAAAGCATGAAGATATGAAGGCGCAGTATGAGAAGATCGAGCAGGAAGTAGATGAGATCGACGCCGGAATCGAGCATGCAAAAAGCCAGAGAAATGAGACAACACTTCTGAAGCAGCAGTTGGAAAACCAGATCGAGCTTTTAAAAGAGCAGATCAACAGTGTCCGTATGAATGATGAACACTATGAAAAACGCGCAAACGATATTCAGGCAGAGCTTGCAAACCGTGAAAGGCAGAAATCCGAACTGGAAGAAGAAAAAGCAGAGATCGACAGACATCTTGCAGCAGCATCTGAGAGACAAAAGCAGGCAGGAGAGGAGCTGACTGCCCTGCAGAGCCGGATTGCAGAGATGACAGTGGAGATTGAAAAGAATCAGAACGATATCCGTGAGCTTCTGAATAACCGTGCATCCACGAAGGCAAAGCTGCAGCATTATGAAACGACGCTTGAACAGATCAAGGTACGCCGGGCACTGCTTTACAAACGTCTGGTAGAAGCGGAGAGTGATGTACAGAGGCAACAGGAACTTGCCGCGCAGTATACGGAAGAACTGAAGGCAGTATCAGGGAAGATCACGGATTCTGTAGAACAGATCAAAAACTATGAAACAGAGATTACCGGACTGCAAAAAGAGATCGGACAGGCAAATGAAAACCTGCGAAACAGGCAGAATGCTTATCACAGGGAGTACTCTCGTCTGGAGTCTCTGAGGAACCTTACGGAGCGTTACGATGGTTATGGGAACAGTATCCGTCGTGTGATGGAGCAGAAAAGCCGTGAGCCGAAAATCCTGGGGGTTGTGGCTGATCTGATCAAAGTAGATAAAAAATATGAGACTGCGGTGGAGATCGCACTTGGAGGCAGTATCCAGAATATTGTTACTGCAGACGAAGAGACTGCAAAAAAAATGATTGGTTATCTGAAGCAGAACCGGTATGGCCGTGCAACTTTCCTTCCATTGACAGCGATTCATGGGGGACAGGGATTTGCCAGGGCAGAAGCCCTTCGCGAGCCGGGTGTGATCGGCACGGCGGACAAGCTGGTAACGGTAGAAGATAAATTTACATCTCTTGCAGAGCATCTTCTTGGAAGAACTCTTGTGGCAGACAACATTGATACTGGGATCCGTCTGGCAAGAAAGTATCGTCAGTCTCTGCGTATCGTTACGCTGGAAGGAGATCTGATCAATCCTGGCGGAGCAATGAGTGGTGGAGCATTTAAGAATTCCAGTAATCTGCTCAGCAGAAGACGTGAGATTGAAGAACTGGAAAAGACGGTTGCGCGTCTGAAAACAGAACTCCAGAAATCGGAAGCAGAAGTTGCGGCCGCAAAGGAGAAGCGGACGGCGCTGTATGCAAAGGTGGAAGAGATCCAGCAGGAATTGCAGAATGACTATGTGGTTCAAAATACTGCGAAGATGAATCTGGATCAGGTAAAAAGCCGTCAAAATGCGACCAGAGAAAATTCAGAAGGAATTTATGCGGAGCGCAAGAAACTGGAAGAACAGGTTCATGAGATCGAGGAAAACGAAGAATCAATCAAAATGGAACTGGAGACCAGCCAGCAACTGGAGGACGAGCTGACACGCCAGATGGAAAGTTCACAGAAGTGGCTGGAAAAAGAGCGTGAGACAGAAGCTGCAGAAGTGCGCAAAAATGAAAATATTCACCTCAGTTTTGCTGCATTGGAGCAGAAAAAAGATTTTATTGAGGAGAATTTTGTCCGTATCCGGGAAGAGATGGGAAAATTCCAGGAAGAGCTTGCCACTTTAAATGCAAGCAAAGGAGAGAATCACGGTGAAATAGAGCAAAAGGAAGCACAGATTACCGAGATCCGGCAGACAATAGAGAATTCAAAGGAATTATTTGAGGAAATTAACAAAGAGATCGAAGAATCGCAGAAAAAGCGGGAAGAACTGAATCAGAAGCATAAGGCATTCCTGAAAAAGCGAGAAGATCTGGCAGCTCATATGGCAGAGCTTGATAAAGAATCCTTCCGGCTTACCAGCAAGAAAGAAGGCTACGAGGAAGCTTTGGAAAAGCAGATCAATTATATGTGGGAAGAGTACGAACTGACGTATAATCATGCACTGGAAATCCGGGATGAGAGTCTGACAGATCCTGCCGAGATGCGAAGGCGGATCCAGGAATTAAAGACGGAGATCCGGAAACTCGGATCGGTGAACGTCAATGCGATCGAAGATTTTAAAAATCTTTCCGAGCGGTATGAATTTATGAAAACGCAGCATGATGATCTGGTAGAGGCAGAAGCAACGCTCAAGAAGATCATTGAAGAGCTGGACGAGGCGATGCGCAAGCAGTTTACTGAGCAGTTTGCGAAGATCAGCCAGGAGTTTAATCAGGTGTTTAAACAACTGTTCGGTGGTGGAAAAGGAACTCTGGAACTGATGGATGATGAGGATGTGCTGGAAGCCGGAATCCGGATCATTGCGCAGCCGCCGGGTAAAAAACTTCAGAATATGATGCAGCTTTCCGGTGGAGAAAAGGCGTTGACGGCGATTTCGCTGCTGTTTGCAATCCAGAATCTGAAACCTTCCCCGTTTTGTCTGCTGGATGAAATCGAGGCGGCACTGGATGATTCTAATGTCACGCGATTTGCACAGTATTTGCACAAGCTGACGAAAAATACACAGTTTATCGTCATTACACACCGTCGCGGTACGATGACAGCGGCAGACCGGCTGTATGGGATCACTATGCAGGAAAAAGGGGTATCAACGCTGGTATCTGTGGATCTTTTGGAAGATGAGCTTACAAAGTAGTGGATAGGAGGATATGATGGCAGAAGAAAAATTGGGATTTTTTAAACGTCTGGTAGCAGGACTTAACAAGACGCGCGATAATATCGTGTCTGGAATGGACAGTATTTTTCATGGATTTTCAAAGATAGATGAGGACTTTTATGAGGAACTGGAAGAGGTTCTGATCATGGGAGATCTGGGGGTAAAAGCAACTTACGCGATTCTTGATGATCTTCGTAAAAAAGTAAAAGAACAGCATATCAAAGAGCCGATTGAGTGCAGACAGCTCCTGATCGACAGTATCAAAGAGCAGATGGATGTAGGCGAGACAGCTTATGAATTTGAAAACCAGACTTCTGTTGTTCTGGTGATCGGAGTAAATGGAGTCGGAAAGACGACTACTATCGGAAAACTTGCCGGTAAGATGAGAGGTCAGGGCAAGAAAGTTGTGCTTGCTGCAGCAGATACTTTCCGTGCAGCTGCGGGCGATCAATTAAAGGAATGGGCACATCGTTCGGATGCAGATCTGATCGGCGGACAGGAAGGTGCAGATCCGGCAGCCATCGTTTATGATGCGGTAGCGGCTGCAAAAGCGAGAAAGGCAGATATCCTTCTGGTGGATACAGCCGGAAGACTTCACAATAAAAAGAACCTGATGGAGGAACTGAAGAAGATTAACCGTGTGCTGGAAAGAGAATATCCGGAAGCATACAGGGAAACTTTGGTCGTTCTGGATGCAACGACCGGACAGAATGCACTTTCACAGGCAAAGGAATTCAGTGATGTTGCGGATATTACAGGAATTATCCTGACTAAGATGGATGGAACGGCCAAAGGTGGAATTGCAGTTGCAATTCAGGCAGAGCTTGGAATTCCTGTTAAATATATAGGTGTCGGTGAGACAATCGATGATCTGCAGAAATTCGATTCCGACGAATTTGTACAGGCATTATTTACAACAGAAGAAAAGAAGGAAGAAGGAGAAGAATAATAATATGCTGACATTGGAAAAATTTGAAGAAGCAAGCGAGATCGTAAAACGTGTGACACGTCCGACAAAGCTTATCTACAGTGAGTATCTCAGTAGCCAGACCGGGGGAAAGGTCTATTTGAAACCGGAAAATATGCAGTACACAGGTGCATACAAATTAAGAGGAGCTTATTACAAGATCAGCACACTTTCTGAAGAAGATCGTGCAAAAGGTCTGATCACAGCTTCAGCAGGAAACCATGCGCAGGGTGTGGCATATGCGGCAAAAGCGTTTGGATGTAAGGCGACGATTGTTATGCCAACTGTCACTCCGCTGATCAAGGTAAACCGTACCAAGAGCTATGGCGCCGAGGTTGTTTTACACGGAGATGTCTATGACGATGCCTGTGCAAAGGCCTATGAGCTTGCAGAAGAGTACGGATATACTTTTGTACATCCGTTTGATGATCTGGATGTAGCTACCGGACAGGGAACGATTGCAATGGAAATTGTCCAGGAACTCCCAACCGTTGATTATATCCTTACACCGATCGGGGGCGGCGGACTGATCACAGGTGTATCTACACTTGCGAAAATGCTGAATCCAAAGATCAAAGTGATCGGTGTGGAACCGGCAGAAGCAGCAAGTATGACTGCTGCAATCGAAGCAGGACATACCGTAACACTTCCAAGTGCCAACACGATCGCAGATGGTACAGCAGTAAAAAAAGTCGGGGAACAGAATCTCCCATACGTCATGGAAAATGTAGACCAGATCGTAACTGTAGAAGACGATGAACTGGTCGGAGCATTCCTTGATATGGTGGAAAACCATAAAATGGTAGTAGAAAACTCCGGTCTTCTTTCCGTTGCAGCTTTAAAACAGCTGGATCTGAAAGGTAAGAAAGTAGTATCTATCTTAAGCGGCGGAAACATGGATGTTATTACCATGTCTTCAGTTGTACAGCACGGACTGATCCAGAGAGACCGTATCTTCTCTGTATCGGTACTTCTTCCGGATAAACCGGGTGAACTGGTAAAAGTGGCACAGACGATTGCAGAAGAGCAGGGAAATGTGATCAAACTTGAACATAATCAGTTTGTAAGTATTAACCGGAATGCGGCTGTGGAGCTTCGTGTGACACTGGAAGCATTTGGAACCGATCATAAGAACCGGATCATTGCGGCATTGGAGGCAGCCGGGTTCAGACCGAAGCTGATCAGTGCGAAGTTATATTAGAATGTTTGAGAGGACAGTCTTATCCCCTGGTGAGGGATGAGGCTGTCTTTTTTTGAAAATAAGGTTGTTAGGTCGGGCGAGAAAAAGAATCTCTTCCAATCCAGGTTGTGCAAACCATTCCGATGAACCTCTGAAGGTGAAAATTATGTCAGCAGAGGCTTCCATAATTTCTGAGTTTCATCTCCATTGCACAAAATAGGATTGGAAGAGATTCTTTTTCTCGCCCGGCCAATGAACGGAATTGGTTAAAAGGGAAGGACTGCTTCATAGTGAGGGAGAGGGGATAGAGACTGCAAATGTGATTGGGTGCTTGTTAAAGACGGGAGATATAGATGGAAAAATATGGAAATTTAACCAATTAGCACTTTAATTGAATGAAATACTAGGTTAAAGTCACGAAATGAGGAAAATTGGGTTGACATAGAAGGTATAGTTGTATACAATAATACAAAAATACAGGTCAGGGAGTGACGGTTATGGAAAATAGGAAGGTTTATCTGGATAAGCATACAAATTTATTGCAACTTGAGGAGCATATGTACCCGCTGGTAGACGTGGACACACCGAATGTGTTCCGGAACCTGTTTCATTATGATGAGATTCCGAAGATTGCGTTTAATGATCGTATTGTACCGCACAGTATGCCGGATGAGATCTGGATCACGGATACGACATTCAGGGACGGACAGCAGTCGAGAGCACCCTATTCAACGGATCAGATTGTAACCATTTTCGATTATATGCACAGACTTGGAGGTTCGCAGGGGAAGATTCGTCAGAGTGAATTTTTCTTATACAGCAAAAAAGACCGTGATGCCGTATATAAATGTATGGAAAGAGGTTATAAGTTCCCGGAGATCACAAGCTGGATCCGTGCAAATAAAAAGGATTTTGAGCTGGTAAAAGATCTGGGAATGAAGGAAACCGGAATCCTGGTAAGCTGTTCGGATTATCATATTTTTTATAAACTGAAGATGACAAGACGAGAGGCGATGGAACATTATCTGTCAGTTATACGTGAATGTCTGGAGACCGGTGTCAGTCCAAGATGCCATCTGGAAGATATTACCAGATCGGATATTTATGGATTTGTAATTCCATTCTGTCTGGAACTTATGCATCTGATGGAAGAGTATCAGATTCCGGTGAAGATCCGTGTCTGTGATACAATGGGATACGGAGTCAACTATCCGGGGGCTGTGATTCCTCGTTCCATTCCTGGTATCATTTACGGACTCAGAGTACATGCAGGTGTACCGAGTGAACTGATCGAATTCCATGGACACAATGATTTTTACAAGGCAGTCAACAATTCTACAACGGCCTGGCTTTATGGAGCATGTGGTGTGAACTGTTCCTTGTTTGGAATCGGTGAACGTACCGGCAATACGCCGCTGGAAGCGATGATTTTTGAATATGCGCAGCTTCGTGGAACGCTGGATGGTATGGATACAACGGTGATTACTGAACTGGCAGAATATTATGAAAAAGAGATTGGATATCAGATTCCGCCGCGTACCCCGTTTGTCGGAAAGAATTTCAATGTAACCCGTGCGGGGATCCATGCAGACGGACTGTTAAAGAACGAAGAAATCTACAATGTGTTTGATACCGGCAAGTTTCTGAACCGTCCACCGCTGGTTGCTGTGTCAAATACTTCCGGCCTTGCAGGTATTGCACACTGGATAAATACATATTATCACCTGAAAAATGAGAAACAGGTAGACAAGAATTCCATTTTAGTTGTAGAATTGAAGAAGTGGGTTGACGCGGAATATGAATCCGGCCGTGTGACCGTACTCACAGATCAGGAACTAATACGGGAGATTGAGAGAATCTGTGACGAAAAGGGGATTACAATCTAACGAAATTCAGGAGAGAGATAAAATGGAAGAGTATTCATTGAGAAGTCAGGTTTTTCAAACTATCAGAGATGACATTCTGAAAGGTAAGTATGAAGAAAATGACGAACTCAGGGAAGCAACATTGGGGAAGGAACTTGGAGTTAGCCGTACACCGGTAAGAGAGGCACTTAGACAGCTGGAACTGGAGGGACTGGTGAACATCATCCCAAATAAAGGAGCTTATGTTACCGGTATTTCCGATAAGGATGTACATGATATTTATATGATTCGTTCCATGCTGGAAGGATTATGTGTCCGTTGGGCAACAGAACATATTACACAGGAGCAGCTGGAAGAACTGGATGAGATCATTCTTTTATCCGAGTATCATATGGATAAAGGACATTCCGATCAGCTGACAGAGCTGGATGGAAGATTCCATCAGATTCTGTATGAGGCATCACAGAGCAGGATTCTGGATCATGTGCTTTCAGATTTTCACAAATATGTACAGCTTGCAAGAAGGACTTCCGTTAAGACAGAAGAGCGTGCGATCAAGTCGATTGGTGAGCATAACGAGATCCTGAATGCCATCAAGGCGAAGGATGCGGAAAAAGCCGGCAATCTGGCAACGATCCATATTATGCATGTTATGGAGAACCTGCATATCGAAGAAGAATAGCCAAAAAGGAGACGAAGTTATGAGTAAAATTCAGATGACGACACCGATTGTTGAGATGGACGGAGATGAGATGACCAGAATTCTCTGGAAGATGATAAAAGATGATCTTCTTCTGCCGTATATCGATCTTAAGACAGATTATTATGATCTTGGATTGGAACACCGCAATGAGACAGATGACCAGGTTACAGTTGATTCGGCTAATGCAACAAAGAAGTACAAAGTAGCAGTCAAATGTGCGACCATTACACCGAATGCGGCAAGAGTAAAAGAATATGAACTCAAAGAGATGTGGAAGAGTCCGAACGGAACAATCCGTGCGATTCTGGATGGAACGGTATTTCGTGCTCCGATCGTGGTAAAAGGAATTGAACCATGTGTAAAGAACTGGAAGAAGCCGATCACGATTGCCCGTCATGCTTATGGGGATGTATATAAAGGAACCGAGATGAAGATTCCGGGACCTGGAAAGGCAGAGCTGGTCTACACGGCACCTGACGGAACAGAGACAAGAGAGCTGATCCATAATTTCGATGGAGCAGGTATTATCCAGGGAATGCACAATATCAATGCATCGATTGAAAGTTTTGCAAGAAGCTGTTTTAGTTATGCACTGGATACAAAGCAGGATCTTTGGTTTGCAACAAAAGATACCATTTCCAAAAAATATGACCATACTTTCAAAGATATCTTCCAGGAGATCTTTGATGCGGAGTATAAGAACCTTTTTGATGAAGCGGGAATTGAATATTTCTACACACTGATCGATGATGCGGTAGCCCGTGTAATGAAGTCAGAGGGTGGTTATATCTGGGCATGTAAGAATTATGACGGGGATGTGATGAGTGATATGGTTTCCTCAGCATTTGGTTCACTTGCCATGATGACATCTGTACTGGTATCACCGGAAGGCTTTTATGAATATGAAGCTGCACATGGAACAGTACAGCGTCATTATTATAAACACCTGAAAGGGGAAGAGACTTCAACAAACTCTGTTGCAACAATTTTTGCATGGACAGGAGCTTTGCGCAAGAGAGGAGAACTGGATGGGAACCAGGAACTGATGGATTTTGCAGACCGTTTGGAAAAAGCAACGATTGATACGATTGAAGAGGGTTATATGACAAAGGATCTGGCAATGATCACAACTCTTCCGGAGGTACATGTACTGAACAGTGAAGGGTTTATTAAAGCGATTGCAGAAAGATTATAAAAAGAGCAGGGAATGCATGAAGGGCGTATCTCTGACAGGAAAATGGGAAGAACTGGCTTATTCAGCCAGTTCTTCCCATTTTTCATAGAGTTCTTCGAGTTCTGCTTCGTTTGCTGCTTTTTCTTTTGCCAGTTCCTGGCATTTAACAGAATTCGTATAGACTTCTTCCTGCATCATCAGTTCATCGATTTTGCCATTACGTGTTTCCAGAACACCGATACGTTCTTCTGTTTTCTTCAGGTCGTTCTGCCTTTTACGGAGACGTGCCTGTTCTTCTTTCTGCTCCTGCCAGCTTAGTTTGGATTCGGAAACCTGCGCCGGTGCGTCTTCGGAAGCAGCTGTGGAAACAGCCGGGGTCAGAAGATCTTTTTTCTCCAGATAATAATCATAGTTGCCGATATAATTTACAAAGGTATTGCCGGTCAGTTCCAGAATACGGGTGGCAGTCTGGTTGATGAAATAACGGTCGTGGGATACATAAAGTATCGTACCGGTATAATCGTTCAGGGCCCGCTCGAGAATTTCCTTGGAAGTAATGTCCAAATGGTTGGTCGGCTCATCGAGGATCAGGAAATTCGCATTGGAGAGCATCAGCTTTGCCAGAGATACACGTCCCCTTTCACCACCACTTAAATCACCGATCAACTTGAAAACATCATCTCCGGTAAAAAGAAAAGCAGCAAGCATGTTCCGGATTTGTGTGTTGGTAAGTGTCGGATAATCATCGGAAATTTCTTCAAAGATCGTCTTATCCATATGAAGGACGTGGTGTTCCTGATCGTAGTAACCGATCTCCACATTGGCACCCAGTGTAAAGGAACCGCTGTCTGCCTGGATCACATTGTTCAGAATCTTGAGAAGCGTAGTTTTTCCGGTTCCGTTGTCGCCAATGATGGCTACATGTTCCCCACGCTTGATCTCGAAACTGATATCTGTGAAAAGTGTCTGTGGCGGAAATGCTTTGCTTAATCCTTTGACAGAAAGGACATCATTGCCACTAATACGCGAAGGCTCCAGCTTCAGATGGATGTCGGTGTTGATCTCCATCGGTTTGTCAACAAGCGTCATCTTATCCAGCATTTTTTCCCGGCTTTCGGCACGCTTGATGGATTTCTCACGGTTAAATGAACGGAGCTTTTCGATCACGGCTTCCTGATGTTTGATCTCACGCTGCTGATTCAAGTATTCTTTTAATTTGGCTTCTCTGAGCTGTTCTTTTTTGACAGCAAAATCAGAATAATTGCCCATATAAGTATGAAGCTGTCCCTGCTCGACTTCAATCACCTTTGTAACCACACGGTTCAGGAAATAGCGGTCGTGGGATACGATAAGAACAGCACCCGGATAATTCAGAAGATAGGTTTCCAGCCATGCGATGGAGTTCATATCCAGGTGGTTGGTTGGCTCATCCAGAAGCAGGACGTCAGGCTTGGTAAGAAGGAGCTTGCCAAGAGATACACGGGTCTTCTGACCACCGGATAAAGAATCTACGGGTTTGGTAAATTCTTCTTCTGTAAATCCGAGACCTTTTAGAACGCCGGTAAGCTCACTTTTATAAGCGTAACCGTCTGCGTGTTCAAACGCAGAAGTCAGTCTCTGATAAGTGGCAAGACGTGCTTCAAGAGCATCTCCGGAAAGAGACGGAAGTTCCATTTCGATCGTACGGATCTGCTTTTCCATCTCAATAACTTCAGCTTTTGCCGTGCGGACTTCTTCGTAAATAGTATTGCCGCTTTCCATCTCCTGATGCTGTGCAAGGTAGCCGAGAGTTTTGCCTTTAGTAAGAACAACCGTCCCTGCATCGGGAGAAAGCTGTCCTACGATCATCTTGAGGATCGTGGATTTGCCGGCTCCGTTAAGACCTACAAGGGCGGCTTTTTCATGGTTTTCTATATGAAAGGATCCGTCTTTTACGATGACCTGATCCCCAAAACTTTTTGACAGATTATGACATGCCAGTATCATTTTTATATCCTCCTGTTAAAGTGGCAATTATGTTACTGCTCACAGTAACATAATTATAGCTGAAATACGACAAAAAACAACTATAAAATTTGACTTTTTCACTGGATTCTTATATAATTAAAAATAATGAGTCAGAAAATAGGAAGGTGGAAGTGAAAGTGGCATCAAGAGAAATATCTCAGGCAGTAATAAGGAGGCTTCCGCGGTATTATCGTTATTTAGGGGAACTACTGGAGAGCGGAGTCGAACGGATATCATCCAATGAATTAAGTAAAAGAATGAAAGTAACTGCTTCACAGATCCGTCAGGATCTGAATAATTTTGGTGGATTTGGACAGCAGGGATATGGCTATAATGTAAAGTATCTTTATACAGAGATAGGTAAGATCCTTGGACTGAACGAGAAACATAAATTCGTTATCATTGGAGCAGGAAATCTTGGACAGGCACTGGCGAACTATGCAGCATTTGAAAATCGGGGATTTGTTTTAAAAGGGCTGTTTGACGTAAACCCAAGGCTTGCCGGATTGACGATCCGTGGAGTTGAGATCCGTATGATGGATGAATTGAAGGATTTTGTGAAAGAAAACGATATTGAGATCGGGGTTCTTACGATTCCGAAGACAAAAGCAGTAGAGGTTGCCAATCTCCTGGTAGATAATGGAGTTAAGGCTATCTGGAATTTTGCGCATACAGATCTGAATCTGCCGGATAATATTATTGTGGAGAATGTTCATTTGTCTGAAAGTCTGATGAGATTATCTTATAATATCACCAGATACAATGAAGAACATGAAGGAAAGTAGGCAAAGCAGACCAGAAGGCAGAGGTGCAGGAAAGTTTTTTCCTGCACCTTTTTGAAAATTAAATGTATGGGAGACCGGATATGAAAGAAATACTGACAGCAGATCAGATGAGAAGATCGGATCAGAGAATGATACAGAAGATGCAGGTCCCGTCCCTTGTCCTGATGGAACGGGCGGCACTTCAGTGTGTGGCTGCGATGAAAGCAGAAGACATAGATTTGTCGAAAGCACTGGTCGTGTGTGGAAGTGGCAATAACGGTGGTGACGGATTCGCAATTGCAAGGATGCTCGTAGAAGAAGGAAATCATCCAGATGTAGTATTGGTCGGAAATTATGACCATCGTAGTGAAGAAACAAAAATCCAGATGAAAATTCTGGAAAATCTGGGAATATCTGTAGGAAACAGTTTGCCACAGAAAGAATATAGTGTTATTATAGATGCCGTATTCGGTATTGGCCTATCCCGTGAAATAAAAGGCAGATACGCAGAGGTGATTGATCAGATGAATCGGATGACTGCCTGTAAGGTGGCAGTCGACACTCCTTCAGGGATCCGTTCGGATGATGGAAAAGTGCTTGGAACGGCATTTAAAGCAGATCTTACAGTGACCTTTGCGTTTCAGAAGATGGGACAGATCCTATATCCGGGATGTGAGTATACAGGAAAGCTTGTTACAGCGCCGATCGGAATTACCAGACCGGAGTTTTTTGCGGAAGAAGAAATCTGCATGGCACTTGAAAAATCCGATGTGCCGGCAATGCTTCCGCAAAGGAAACCGGATTCTAATAAAGGGACTTATGGAAAGGTTCTGATGATTACCGGAAGCAAAGGAATGTCCGGTGCAGCATATTTAAGTGCCAGGGCAGCATATCTTTCGGGAGCAGGTCTTGTCCGGATTTATACGGAGGAAAGTAACCGGGCAATCTTACAGGAACTTTTACCGGAGGCGGTAATGACGACCTATTCTCTGGATGAGACAGAATCATTTGAAGAACTTCCGGATTTGCTGGAATGGGCGGATGTGCTCTGTGTTGGATGCGGACTCGGTATGGGACCGCATTCGGAGGAATTACTGAAAAAGGTGCTTGAGAATAATAAAAACCCGGCTGTTATTGATGCGGACGGACTGAACCTTCTGGCAAAGACCGATGAGTGGGGGATCGAACAGATTCGGATGAATCCTTCCGGATATGTACTTACTCCACATATGAAAGAAATGTCCAGACTGACCGGATACAGCGTACAGGAATTAAAAGACAACAGAAGAGAGCTATTAAGGAAATATACAGAAAAAGTCCATGCTGTCTGTGTACTGAAAGACAGCAGGACACTTGTGAAAGCGCCAGAGGGAAGACTTATAATCAATACCACCGGTAATGCGGCAATGGCAAAGGCCGGATCGGGAGATGTGCTTGCAGGAATGATCACCGGACTTATGGCACAGCATATGAGACCGGATGATGCCGCTGTGCTTGGCGTTTATCTGCATGGTCTGTGCGGAGATCATGCCAGAAAAGAACTTGGCTCTTACAGTGTGCTTGCGGGTGATCTCTTGAAAATGCTCGGCAGAACACTTAAGGAATTGGAGGATATGACAGAATGAAGAAATACAGCAGACTGCGTGCGGTGATCGATCTGGATGCGGTGATGTATAACATGGAAATGATGCATGCAAATATAGAAAAAGAGACCAAGATGGTCGTGGTCATCAAGACAGATGGTTATGGTCATGGAGCGGTGCCGATTTCAAGAATGCTGGAAGATGTGGACTATGTCTGGGGCTATGCGGTCGCAACTCTGGATGAAGGTGTTGTACTCAGAAAAGCCGGCATTCAGAAGCCGATTCTTTGCCTGGGATGTATTTTCCCGGACCAGCTGGAAGAGATGATCCGTCATGAGATCCGCATGACAACCTACAGCTATGAGCTTGCGAAGCTTGCGGATGAGACCGCATACCGTATGGGGAAGAAGGCATATTTGCACATTAAGATCGATACAGGAATGTCAAGACTTGGCTTTCCGGTAGCGAAAGAAAGTGTAGAGGAGATCCTTAAGATCGGCAGACTTGTTTATACGGATTGTGAAGGAATGTTTACCCATTTTTCAAAGGCAGATGAGACGGATAAGACCACGACACTGGAACAGATCCGTGCTTTTCTGTGGATGAAAGAACATCTTGCAGCAGAAGGTATGGAATTTACTTATTATCACTGTGCAAACAGTGCAAGTATCATTGATATGCCAAAGCTTGGAATGAATCTGGAGAGAGCCGGGATTTCTACCTATGGACTGTATCCGTCAGATGAAGTCAATAAGGAGGCAGTTCCGCTCCGGCCGGCAATGGAGCTGATCGCGCATGTGACTTATGTGAAATGGATTGAAAAGGGTACGGAAGTCAGCTACGGAGGCACCTTTGTTGCCCAGAAAAGGATGCAGATCGCCACGATCCCGACGGGATATGGAGACGGATACCCACGAAGTCTTTCCAACAAAGGATATGTTCTGATCCATGGTCAGAAGGCACCGATCCTTGGCAGAGTCTGTATGGATCAGTTTATGGTAGATGTGACCGGAATTCCGGATGTGAAATTTGGTGACAGGGCAACACTGGTCGGCCACGATGGGGATGCTTATCTTTCAATAGATGAGCTTGCCGGTCTGAGCGGTAGATTTAACTATGAATTTATCTGTGATATCAATAAACGTGTTCCGAGGGAATATCTGCGTGACGGAAAAGTTGTAGAGCAGGTCGATTATTTCTAAAATGCGGGGATGCACTTCGAAAGAGATATGAATACAGCAGGAGAAAGCTGGCAATAATGAAAGTATCTTGATAAGCGGAGTGTGAAAGAAGTGCAGATCAGGCGTGGAGATATTTATTATGCGGATTTAAGTCCGGTAGTCGGTTCGGAGCAGGGCGGTGTGCGTCCGGTTCTTGTCATCCAGAATGATGTCGGGAACCGGCACAGTCCGACCGTTATCTGTGCCGCGATCACTTCAAGGATGAATAAAGCGAAGCTGCCGACACATGTGGAAATCGATGCAAAAAGGTACAGAATCGTCAAGGATTCTGTTGTCCTTCTGGAGCAGATTCGGACTATCGATAAACAGAGACTGAAGGATTACGTGTGCCGGGTAGACAAAGAGCTTATGAGAAAAGTCGATGAAGCGCTGTGCGTCAGCCTGATGCTTCATACATAAAAGAGGAGAAGTATGGAAAGCAATGGAAACGGAAGGTAATTTACTTCAGAAAATGAAAAATGTATTTTCTGACAATGAAGATAAAGAGAAAATTGCAGAAGAAATCATTGAAAAAGTACTGGAAGGCTATGAAAAAGGTGTTCTGACAAGACGTGAGATGAAGATGATCACCAACATTTTTGAATATATGGATTCGGATGCAAAAGATATCATGACGCACCGAAAAAATATCGTAGCACTGGATGGAGAGGAATCTCTGGAAAAGGCACTTACCTTTATGCTGGAGGAGAACAAATCCAGATTCCCGGTTTATGAAGAAGATATTGACAACATTGTGGGGATTCTTCATATCCGGGATGCGATGCAGAGCTATCTGGACGGTCCGGCAAGGAAAAAACCAGTGCATGATCTGAAGGATGCCATCCGTCCGGCAGGATTTATCCCGGAAACAAAGGCGATTGACAAACTGTTTCAACAGATGCAGCAGGACAAGAGCCATATGGTGATCGTGCTGGATGAGTATGGACAGACATCAGGGATCGTAACGATGGAAGATATTGTAGAAGAAATCGTTGGAAATATCCAGGATGAGTATGATGAGGAAGAAGAGCTGATCATCAAACAGGCAGATGGTACATATATCGTGGATGGTATGACACAGCTGGAGGATCTGGAAGAGCTTCTGGGAATCAGTTTCAACGAAGAAGATTATGATACGATCAATGGTTATCTGATCGACTGCCTGGACAGAATTCCTTCGGAAGATGAAGAATGTCAGGTGGAATTCGGAGGCTATCTGTTCCATGTATTGTCAGTTGATAATAATACAATACGCAAAGTCCTTGTCAGTAGGACAAAAAAGTGATAAAATAGTACAATTGAGAATAGTAAAAATACTGAAGAGAGGTAAAAAGTAATGTCAGGACATTCAAAATTTGCGAATATCAAGCATAAAAAAGAAAAAAACGACGCAGCAAAAGGAAAAGTATTCACGAAGATCGGTCGTGAAATCGCTGTAGCAGTCAAAGAAGGAGGCGGAGCTGATCCGGCTAACAACAGCAGACTCCGTGATGCGATTGCAAAGGCAAAAGCAAATAATATGCCAAATGACAATATTGACAGAAGTATCAAAAAAGCAGCCGGAGACGGAGATGCTAACAACTACGAACACATCGTATACGAAGGATACGGACCGAACGGAACTGCAATCATCGTTGATGCACTTACTGATAACCGTAACCGTACTGCTTCTAATGTAAGAAGCGCTTTCACAAAGGGAAAAGGAAATATCGGAACCAGTGGATGTGTTTCTTTCATGTTTGATCAGAAAGGACAGATCATTGTCGATAAAGAAGAATGTGAACTGGATGCAGATGATCTGATGATGCAGGCACTGGATGCAGGAGCAGAAGATTTTTCGGAAGAAGAGGACAGCTTTGAAATTCTTACAGATCCGAATGATTTCAGTGAGGTTCGTCTTGCTCTGGAAGAAGTGGGTATTCCGATGGCAAGCGCAGAAGTTACAATGATTCCACAGACATGGGTAACTTTGGACAACGAAGAAGATATCAAGAACATTCAGAAGACGCTTGATCTTCTTGAAGATGATGATGATGTACAGGAAGTATATCATAACTGGGAAGAAGCATAGGATCGATTCCGGGAGGAACCTGAATGAATCAGAGTATACAGAATGGACTGAATGACCTGTTTGACCAGATTATTCCGATTTCCAGAGATTTCAATAAAAAGACTTATGCGGATTCGTTTAAAAATGCATACGAGAAGTATAAGCCGCTTTTTGCTGAGATTGCACAGGAATGCGAGAATTCGGAAGACAGACAGGAAGAGATTGAAGAGATTGCTGCTGTTCTGCCGGATAGAATGCGGGAAGTACTGGATCAGGAAAGTTCAAAAAGAAAAAAAGAAAATGTACTTATGAAATATAATCTGGGCATGGTTACGTATGTGATCCCGATGTTCCGTTATGGCAGAATGGATGCTTGTGAAGAGATTGTAGACTGCATGATCGAACGCTGGAATGATCATGATCTGGAACTAAAGATCAGTAAATCGGAATTCGAGCAGATCCAGGGAGGCTTCAAATCACGTCTCTGCTATATTACTACAGCCGTATGTGCAAGCCTTGGCAAACCGGATGACTGTTACGAACTGAATCTGATGAGAAGATACAGAGATGAATATCTGGTGAATCAGAAAGGCGGCGAAGAAATTGTTGCCGAGTATTACGATATTGCTCCGACAATCGTAAACCGGATCAACCGGATGGAAAATTCAGAAGATGTATATGCAGATATCTGGAGTCGTTATCTTCACCCATGTGTTTCCATGATCGAATCCGATAATCTGGAGGCATGCCGCAAGATTTATACGGATATGGTATATAGCCTGCGCAGGAAATATTTATTTTCATAATGTTTAAATCAAAGAGAATGTGCCGAGTCGCATTCTCTTTTGCATATACAGTGAATCAGGTACAGATTTGTGTCGCTACAAGAATCTGCGATTCATTTCTGTGGCGAAAATCCTGCATATTTTCATAAGCATTGTCCATACTAAGCTAAAAAGAACGGAGGAATGCGGCAATGAAAATACAGGAAGAAACGGATGTAAAAGAATACCAGATACGCAAGAAAAAGAGCAGGGAACAGACTGTAGAAAATATGGAAAATAAAGAAAAGGAAGTCAGAGAGACGGAGCCGGAAACCACAAAGGAAGAAGATGAACATGTTAAAGAAATGGGAATGCTTTCGCTTGACCGACGTCGGAATCATCAGATCGAGCTACTCACGATCATCGGCGAAGTAGAAGGGCATGAGACGGTTTCCGGCAGTACAAAGGCAACCAAGTATGAGCACCTGCTTCCAAAGCTGGCACAGATTGAGAACAGTGTTCAGACTGATGGTGTGCTGATTCTCTTAAATACACTGGGCGGAGATGTGGAGGCGGGACTTGCGATTGCGGAAATGATCGCGTCTTTAAGCAAACCGACAGTATCTCTGGTACTTGGAGGGTGTCATTCTATCGGTGGCCCTCTTGCTGTGTCGGCAGATTATTCTTTTATTGTTCCAAGTGGGACGATGATCATTCACCCGGTGCGGACAAGCGGAATGTTCATCGGTGTGGCACAAAGCCTGCGGAATATTGAAAAGACGCAAGACCGGATCACCGGATTCCTTGCAGAGCATTCCGGAATGTCACAGGAGCGGATTGAAGAACTGATGCTGGATTCCACACAGCTTGTCAAAGATGTGGGGACAATGCTGGAAGGAAAACGTGCAGTGGAGGAAGGACTCATTGATGAAGTTGGCGGAATAAGAGATGCATTAAATAAATTGCATGAAATGATTGATGAAAAAATGGAAAATACTGATAAAAATTATGAGATGACATAAGGCGAAGAGGATGCTATAATAAAATAGTATGTACAAGTATACACTTTTGATGACTGATTCCGGATACTATATCTGGGGAGAGAGGAGAAGGAATCGGTCATTTGATTACAAGATAAAGAGTATAAATACAAGGGGGAAGTTTGATGGCTTCAAAGACAACCGGAACAAAGAAAAATGCAAAGCAGAGCACGGCGAAAAAGCGGCAGCCTACGAAGAAGACAAGTGCAAAGTCTGCAAAATCTGCGAAGACAACCAGAAAGAATACCACATCAAAAGCTGTGCCGCAGGAAGAATCATTTCTTGCAACGGAGATTCTGATCTGGGTGACACTTGCGGTAGGGATTCTGCTCACAATCAGCAATTTCGGGCTTGCAGGTGCATTTGGAAGAAAGATTGCAGCACTGCAGCAGGGAATGATGGGTTGGATGGCGTATGTATTTCCACTGCTTTTATTTTGTGGAGTCGCGTTTGTGGTTTCCAATAAAGGAAACAGGATCGCATATATTAAGACTGTTGCAGGCGTTGTATTACTGGTTCAGTGCTGTGTGCTCTTTGAACTGATCGATGAAAAAGGCGGATCTGTTGGAAAGGCAATTGCGGTCAGACTGGTGCCGGCAATCGGTAAAGTTGGTACATATGTTGTCGTGATCATTTTAATGGTGATCTGTGTAGTCCTTATCACAGAAAAGTCTATTTTAAAAGGAATGAAGATCGGCGGGGAAAAAGCGTATGACCGTGCCAGAGAGGACATGCAGAAGCGTAAAGAAGAGGCTGAGGAACGCAGGGCAAGACGGGAAGCTATGCGTGTTGATTATCAGGTAAGCGGCGTTTCCTTTAATTCGACAGTTGGAGGAAAAGAGAACGAGGCAGAAAAAGCAGAAGAAAAAGCCGGAAAAGAAGCAAAGGAAAGCACAGAAAAGAAAGCTACCAGACGCAGCCGGAAGGATATGAGCAGCGTGCTTGCCGGTGCAGAAGAAGCGGCTGCAAAGCACATTATGGAACAGACTGGGAAAATTGCACTGGATGATGTAGTGATCAATCGTGCGATGCCCCTTTCCGCTACAGAGCTGATCCCGGATCCGGAACCGGTTCCCCTTGAGCCGGTGAAAGAAAAACTCCCGAAGTTCTTAAAAGGAGCGATGCAGGAAGCAGAAAAAAAGACGGAGTCCGGTAAAGATATACAGACAGATGTGGCTGAAGAAAATTTATCAGCGGGGAAGACAGAAGACGGAATAAAAAGACAGGTCTCCGGAAATTCAAAAGTTAAGGCAGATATCCCAAAAGAGGTGGCTGCTGTTGCAGATACGATTGCAAAAAGTGAGAAACCGGTCAGGGAATACCGCTTTCCACCTCTTAGTCTGTTGAAGCATGGAAGTAAAAACTCCGGAGATTCGGATGCGCATCTGCGGGAGACAGCAGCAAAGCTCCAGAAGACACTTCAAACCTTCGGTGTGAATGTTACAATCACTAATATCAGCTGCGGACCTTCTGTCACACGCTATGAGTTACAGCCTGAGATGGGGGTGAAAGTCAGCAAGATCGTAGGACTTGCGGATGACATCAAGCTGAACTTGGCGGCGGCTGATATCCGTATTGAGGCACCGATCCCGGGAAAAGCAGCGGTCGGCATTGAAGTTCCGAATAAGGAAAATACTGCAGTTATGCTGCGTGATCTTCTGGAATCAGATGAATTTAAGAAAAGTAGATCACGGATCGCATTTGCGACAGGTCGTGACATTTCAGGTAAAGTGGTGGTATCAGATATCGCAAAGATGCCGCATCTGCTTGTCGCAGGAGCTACCGGATCCGGTAAATCTGTCTGTATCAATACGATCATTATGAGTATTATCTACAAAGCAAAACCGGAGGATGTGAAGCTGATCATGGTAGATCCAAAGGTGGTGGAATTAAGTGTATATAATGGAATTCCACATCTGATGATCCCGGTTGTAACGGATCCGAAGAAGGCAGCAGGAGCTTTGAACTGGGCGGTTGCGGAAATGAACAGACGTTATCAGCTTTTTGCCGAGTATAATGTCCGTGATCTGAAAGGTTACAATGATAAAGTCGAGAACATTAAAGATATTGATGATCCGAATAAAGCACAGAAACTTCCACAGATTGTAATCATCGTAGACGAACTTGCAGACCTGATGATGGTTGCACCTGGAGAAGTGGAAGAGGCGATCTGCCGTCTGGCACAGCTTGCGCGTGCGGCAGGACTTCATCTGGTTCTTGCAACGCAGAGACCATCGGTTAATGTCATTACCGGTCTGATTAAGGCGAATATGCCATCAAGAATAGCATTTTCTGTATCATCCGGTGTGGATTCCCGTACCATCATTGATATGAATGGCGCGGAGAAGCTGCTGGGAAAAGGCGATATGTTGTTCTATCCGGCTGGCTATCAGAAGCCGGTACGTGTTCAGGGGGCTTTTGTTTCTGATAAAGAAGTCCAGGCAGTGGTTGATTTCCTGAAAGAGAACAGCGGAGGCGCAGCCTACAGTGAAGAAATCCAGAAGCAGGTGAATAGTAATCAGAATGTATCTGCGGGAGGAGCAACTTCCGAGGACGACAAAGATGTCTACTTTGTAGATGCAGGAAAGTTTATCATTGAAAAAGACAAAGCATCGATCGGAATGCTCCAACGGGTGTTTAAGATCGGGTTTAACCGTGCGGCGCGGATTATGGATCAGCTTGCCGAGGCGGGAGTCGTAGGAGAAGAAGAAGGTACCAAACCAAGAAAAGTACTGATGTCTATGGAACAGTTTGAGCAATACATAGAAGAATCAGTTTAAGAAACGCAGAAGAAAAAAGGGAGGATATAATTATGAAAACAGACATTCAGATCGCACAGGAGGCAGAGATGCTCCATATTCGCGAGGTTGCAGCAAAGGTTGGAATTGAAGAGGAAGACCTTGAGTTTTACGGCAAGTATAAGGCAAAATTATCGGATGAACTGATGGAAAGAGTAAAAGACAGACCAGATGGAAAGCTGGTACTTGTTACTGCAATCAATCCGACTCCGGCGGGAGAGGGGAAGACGACGATTACCGTTGGACTTGGAGAGGCAATGGCAAAGCTAGGTAAAAAAGCTCTGATCGCTCTGCGCGAGCCATCGCTCGGACCTTGCTTTGGAATTAAAGGCGGTGCTGCCGGTGGCGGTTATGCACAGGTTGTACCGATGGAAGATCTGAATCTTCATTTTACCGGAGATTTTCATGCGATCACATCGGCAAATAACCTACTTGCAGCTCTTCTTGACAACCATATCCAGCAAGGAAATGCTCTTGGAATCGATCCGAGACAGGTTGTGTGGAAACGGTGTGTAGATATGAATGACCGTGTACTGCGTAATGTAGTAGTTGGTCTTGGAAATAAAATGGACGGAATGGTAAGAGAGGATCATTTTGTGATCACGGTTGCGTCCGAAATTATGGCAATTTTATGTTTGGCAGACGATCTGGAAGATCTGAAAAAACGTCTTGGCAGAATCATTGTTGCCTATACATTTTCCGGAGAACCGGTTACAGCTGACCAGCTTCATGCAACCGGTGCAATGACAGCACTGTTAAAGGATGCGATCAAGCCGAATATTATTCAGACTCTGGAACATACACCGGCACTGGTACACGGTGGCCCGTTCGCAAATATTGCACATGGCTGCAACAGTGTACGTGCAACCAAGATGGCACTTAAGCTGAGTGATATCACGATCACAGAAGCGGGATTCGGTGCGGATCTGGGTGCAGAGAAGTTTATGGATATCAAGTGCCGTATGGCGGGACTGAAACCGGACGCTGTAGTTCTGGTTGCAACGGTACGTGCATTAAAATACAATGGTGGCGTGCCAAAAGACGAACTGAACGAAGAAAATCTGGATGCTCTTGCAAAAGGAATTGTAAATCTTGAAAAGCATATTGAGAACCTGCAGAAATTCGGCGTTCCGGTTGTGGTTACCTTGAATTCATTTGTCAGTGATACTGAAGCAGAATACGAATTTATCCGTAAGTTCTGCGAAGACAGAGGCTGCGAATTTGCTCTTGCAGAAGTATGGGGTAAAGGCGGAGACGGCGGAAAAGAGCTGGCAGAGAAAGTATTACAGACTCTGGAGAAAAAAGAAAGCCATTATCATCCGATTTACAGTGATGAGTTATCAATTGCAGAGAAGATCGAGACAATCTGCAAAGAGATTTACGGAGCAAAGAGTGTTGTATATGAACCTGCTGCAAAGAAACAGCTTGCACGAATTGAATCAATGGGCTTTGGCAAGTTCCCGGTATGTATGGCAAAGAACCAGTATTCTCTGTCCGATGATGCGAAGCTTCTTGGACGTCCGGAGAACTTTGATATCCATATCCGTGAAGTCTATGTAAATGCAGGAGCAGGATTTGTTGTTGCTCTTACCGGAGCAATCATGACCATGCCGGGTCTTCCGAAAGTACCTGCAGCAAATGGAATTGATGTAGAAGACGGTAAAATTACCGGATTGTTCTAAAAGAAGTATGATACCAGAAGGAGACGAAAGACAATGAAATGTATGCACTGTGGAGCAGATTTGCCTGAAGATCAGTTGATCTGTCCTAGATGCGGCAGGGAAATACAGATCGTGCCTGATTATAACCCACTTGATGATATGCTGACTGCTCAGTTAAAAGGAGGCATTACACAGACAATGTCGCTTCATCTGGGTGAGCAGGAAAAGCAAGATGTCAGCTATTCTGGTTCGGCAAATCCGGTATATGAAAGACGGGAAATTGTTGGAGGAGAGACCAGGTGTGTGGAAAATTCAGGAAGTGTTGGTCGTCGCCAGCAGGGAACTGTGACCAGGCGTGGAAGAGATGCAGTGGTCAGACGCAGTGATGTCAGACCGGCTACCGGACGTGTGGGTCAAAGAGAAGATGCGCGGGAACAGACGAGAAGAGCGTATGAAGAAGAACGCAGATTGCGGCGTATGCGGGCAGAAAAGAGAAAAGAGCGCGCCAGAAAAAAACGCCGGAAAATGCTGCTTATGCTATTGGCGGGGTGTATTGTTCTGGCAGGACTTATTTTCTTGTTTTATCAAAATTCATATACCGGAAAAGTAAAGAAAGGATACCGGCTTCTGGCAGCTTCCGAATATGAGAACGCACTCACTGTATTTGAAAAAGCAGCTTCTGGAAGTCCGAAGAAAGCAGAAGCTTATACAGGGATTTCAAAGGTTTATATTGCCAAGGATGATCTGGATCAGGCAGAAGAAGTTTTTACAGACGAGATTGCAAAGCAGTCCGGAAATGCAGAAATTTATCGTGCAGCGGTAGAATTTTATATTGATACCAAACAGGAAGAAAAGGTATCACCGCTTCTGAATGCATGTACCAGTGATACGGTTCTTGAAGCACTGAAGGATTATGTGTCAGGTGAACCGGAGTTTAGTCTGGATGAGACAGAGACATATGATGAAGTGCAGGCACTGGAACTGACCGGAAAAGGAAAAGCGATCTACTATACGACAGACGGTTCAGAGCCGACAATTTCAAGTACGAAATATACGGAACCGATCAAGATCGGTGAAGGTGAGACAACGGTGAAAGCAATTTCTGTTAATAAGAAAGGAATTCCAAGCCTGACAGAAAGTAAAACTTATAAAGTTGAGTTCCCGATTGCAGATGCGCCGGCGGTGACTCCATCGACCGGGCAGTATAACCATGTCCAATCAATCAGTGTAGTTGTACCGGATAAGTATACGGCATATTACACGACGGATGGATCAGATCCGGATCCGGAGAATAATTCTGCGACGCAGGAGTATACCGGGCCGATCGTAATGCCGGCGGGAAGTACGATTTTCAGCTTTGTTCTGCAGGATCAAAAAGGCAGATTAAGTGATGTCACAAGAAGAAATTATGAACTGAATATAGAGTAAAACCCGATTTTAAGAAGAGAGTATGCCGAGTCGTCTGCTTGTCAGAGCAGACTGGTAAAGCGTACTCTTTTTCGATTACTTTCATTTGTGGATAACTTGCGTAAATATGTGAAATATATCACAAATCAAATATTTTATGAATAGAGTGGGGTTAATATGGCTTATTAAAAATGTATAATTGTATGGAAACAAATACAATTTATTTGTGGTAAAATATTGCAAAAAGGATAGAATTGAGATACAATGTGATTGTCAAAAAGATAACATACTTTAAGGGCGAAGGAGTGTTTGAAATGAGCAGATTTACATTACCAAGAGATATTTACCATGGAAAAGGATGTCTTGAAGAACTGAAGAACCTGAAAGGAAAAAAAGCAATCCTGGTTGTCGGAGGAGGTTCCATGAAGCGTCAGGGATTCCTCGACAGAGCTGAGAACTATCTGAAAGAAGCAGGAATGGAAGTAAAGCTTTTTGAAGGTGTTGAGCCAGATCCATCTGTTGAGACCGTTATGAAAGGTGCAGCAGTTATGCAGGAGTTCCAGCCGGACTGGATCGTAGCTATGGGTGGCGGATCACCGATTGATGCTGCAAAAGCAATGTGGGCATTCTATGAATATCCGGATGTTACATTTGAAGATCTCTGTATTCCGTTCAACTTCCCGGAATTAAGAACAAAAGCAAAATTTGCTGCAATTCCGTCAACATCAGGAACAGCAACAGAAGTAACAGCATTCTCCGTTATTACCAACTATCAGACCGGAGTAAAATACCCACTTGCCGATTTTAATATTACACCGGACGTTGCAATTGTAGACCCGGATCTTGTCATGGGTCTCCCGGTAAAGCAGGTTGCTTACACAGGTATGGATGCACTGACACATGCGATCGAAGCTTATGTATCTACCTTGAACTGTCCATTTACAGATCCGCTTGCACTGCAGGCAATCGAGATGGTTCTGGATTACCTTCCGGCATCTTACAAATGTGATATGGTAGCAAGAGAGCAGATGCATTATGCACAGTGTCTTGCAGGAATGGCATTCTCCAATGCACTTCTTGGAATCGTACATTCTATGGCACATAAGACAGGTGCGGCATTTTCAACCGGACACATTCCGCACGGATGCGCAAATGCAATTTATCTTCCATATGTAATTAAGTATAATGCAAAAGATCCGGTCGCTGCAAAACGTTATGCAGAAATCGCACGCAGAATGGGACTTCCGGGTACATCTGAGAAAGCGCTGATCAACAGCCTGTGTGCAAAGATCGATGCATTTAATGTAGAACTGAATATTCCGAAGACACTGAAAGATTTCGGTATTGACGAAGCAGAATTCAAAGAAAAAATTGCAAAGATTTCAGAACTTGCAGTTGGTGATGCATGTACAGGATCCAACCCACGTCCGATCGATCCGGCAGCTATGGAAAAACTTTTCAACTGTACATATTATGGAACAGAAGTAGATTTTTAAAAAAGAGAATACAGTTCTTACAGAGACAGACGGACTTAATATTGACCGTCTGTCTCATTTTTATATCCGGTCAGCAGGTAAAAATTCGTGTCGGCACAAGATTTTATGTAGTTGAAAATTTTGATAACCGGAAGAATTTTGGCAGATTTATAGAAGAAATATTGGTACTTATAGATAAAAAAGATAGTTATATTTATGACATAAATAATTTTTTAACAAATTAAAAAGAAATACTTGCTATTTACTTTGCAATAATTTATCATAAAGAGAGTAAATATTTTAGGAGGCAATGCAATGTACAAGATAAGAAAAGCTGAAAAACTGGCTGATAAGATTTATCTTATGGATGTAGAAGCACCACGTGTGGCAAAGCACTGTGAGCCAGGACAGTTCGTAATTGTCAAGATGGATGACAAGGGGGAAAGAATTCCGCTGACAATCTGCGATTATGACAGAGAAGAAGGAACAATTACCATCGTATTCCAGACAGTAGGAGCATCTACTGAGAAGATGGCACAATTAAAAGCAGGAGACTCTTTCAGAGATTTCACAGGACCGCTCGGATGCCCATCTGAATTGATTTCAGAGGATATTGAGAGTCTGAAGAATAAAAAGATCTTATTTGTAGCCGGTGGTGTTGGTGCAGCCCCTGTATACCCGCAGGTTAAATGGATGCACGCACATGGGATCGATGTAGATGTTATCGTTGGTTCTAAGACAAAAGATATGCTGATTCTCGAAAAAGAGATGGAAGCAGTTGCAGGAAATTATTACCCATGTACAGATGACGGTACATACGGACATGCAGGTATGGTAACAACAAAGATCGAAGCACTTGTTGCAGAAGGTAACAAGTATGATGTCTGTGTTGCAATCGGTCCGATGATCATGATGAAATTCGTATGTCTGCTCACAAAGAAACTCGAAATCCCGACTATCGTCAGCATGAACCCGATCATGGTAGACGGAACAGGTATGTGTGGTGCATGCCGTCTCCACGTAGGCGATGAAATCAAATTTGCATGTGTAGACGGACCGGAATTTGACGGACATCTCGTTAACTTTGATGAAGCAATGAAGAGACAGCAGATGTATAAGACTCAGGAAGGCAGAGCTATGCTGAAATTACAGGAAGGTGACACACATCACGGTGGATGCGGTCATTGCGGAGGTGACGAATAATGGCAGACGTATTAAAGAAAGTACCTGTAAGAGAACAGGATCCGAAGGTACGTGCAACAAATTTTGAAGAAGTATGTTACGGATATAATCAGGAAGAAGCAATGGAAGAAGCAAGCCGTTGTATCAACTGTAAGAATGCTAAATGTATTCAGGGATGTCCTGTAGGAATCAATATTCCTGCATTCGTTCATGAAGTAAAAGAAGGCAATATCGAAGAAGCATATAAGATTATCGGACAGTCTTCTGCACTTCCTGCTGTTTGTGGACGTGTATGTCCGCAGGAATCACAGTGCGAAGGAAAATGTATCCGTGGTATCAAAGGAGAATCTATTTCTATCGGTAAGCTGGAAAGATTCGTTGCTGATTACGCTCTGGAGCATGACATCAAACCGGTTGGAGCTGACAAGAAGAACGGACACAAAGTTGCCGTTATCGGTTCTGGTCCGGCAGGACTTACCTGTGCAGGCGACCTTGCAAAGCTTGGCTATGATGTAACTGTATTTGAAGCACTTCATGAACTCGGTGGAGTACTTGTATATGGTATTCCGGAATTCCGTCTTCCAAAACAGAAAGTCGTTGCAAAAGAGATCGCAAAAGTAAAAGAGCTTGGTGTTCACTTTGAGACAAACGTTGTAATCGGTAAATCTACTACAATCGATATGCTGATTGAAGACGAAGGATTTGAAGCAGTATTTATCGGATCAGGAGCAGGACTTCCAAAATTCATGGGAATCCCGGGGGAAAATGCCAACGGTGTATTTTCTGCAAATGAATACCTGACAAGAAGTAACCTTATGAAAGCATTTGATGATTCTTATGATACACCGATCGCAGCTGGTAAGAAAGTTGCAGTTGTTGGTGGTGGTAACGTAGCAATGGATGCTGCAAGAACAGCACTTCGTCTTGGAGCAGAAGTTCATATCGTATATCGTCGTAGCGAAGAAGAGCTTCCGGCCCGTGTAGAAGAAGTTCATCACGCAAAAGAAGAAGGTGTACAGTTCGACCTACTGACAAACCCGGTAGAAATCCTCGAAGAAGATGGATGGGTAAAAGGAATCAAATGTGTTCGTATGGAACTTGGTGAACCGGACGCATCAGGAAGAAGACGTCCTGTACCGGTTGAAGGTTCTGAATTCGTGATCGATGTTGATACAGTTATCATGTCACTCGGAACATCGCCGAACCCGCTGATTTCTTCTACAACAGAAGGACTGGAAGTTAACAAGTGGAAATGTATCGTTGCAGACGAAGAACACGGAAAGACTTCTAAAGAAGGCGTATACGCAGGTGGAGATGCCGTAACAGGTGCAGCTACAGTAATCCTTGCTATGGGAGCCGGAAAAGCTGGTGCAAGAGGTATCGACGAGTATCTTTCAAATAAATAAGGGTTATGACCGCAGTTTCCTTTGATGGGACTGCGGTTTTTTATAGGGGTTGTGTAGACCACCTGGGGAAAAATAATTGCTCCAATTCAAGTTGTGCAAACCATTCCGATGAACCTCTTAGGGCGAAAATTATGTCAGCAGAGGCTTCCATAATTTTTGAGTTTCATCTCCATTGCACAAAATAGAATTGGAGCAATTATTTTTCCCCAGGTGGTCGTTCTACGGTATTGGTAAAAAATGCAAAGAAGTTATACAAAGGGGAGAAAACTGGCGGTTATAGAGGGAAAATCGGACGCTGGTTTGTATGTTGTGGTTGATTTTAAAAGAGTTCTGTAGATTTACATTTCTGGACAGGACTGGTCAAAAATGGTACAATAAAAAAAGTATTATTTTGTGAAAGAGGGGTATTATGAAGTATAAATATATCTTATTTGATTTGGATGGGACGATTACGGAATCGGGACCAGGGATTATGAATTCGGTGGAGTATGCACTGAATAAAATGAACCGGGAAGTTGGTGATCGGGATACTTTAAAGAAATTTATCGGACCGCCGTTGACGGAATCAATGGAGAAATATTATGGGATGTCTGAGGAAGAGGCGCTGCTTGGAGTAAAGTATTACCGGGAATATTATGCGGTGAAAGGCATTTTTGAGAATTCGGTGTATGAAGGGCTTGCGGAGACGCTGGAATCTTTGAAAAATGAAGGATATATACTTGCAGTGGCGACTTCAAAACCGGAAGAGTATGCAAAAAGGATTGCGGACAAATTTGACTTTGCAAAATATTTTGCAGGGATTTACGGGGCTACGATGGATGGCTCTCTGATCCGGAAGGCGGATGTGATCCGGTATGCGTTGGATAACCTGGGCGTGGAAAGGGAGAATTACGATCAGGTCGTTATGGTCGGTGACAGAAATAATGATATCTACGGTGCAAAGGAGAATGGGATCCAGGTGATCGGTGTCCTGTATGGATACGGAGATCTTGCGGAGCTTCAAAGTGCCGGTGCAGATTACATTGCAAAGATGCCGGAAGAGATTGCACAAATCATCGGAAGATGTAATCATGAGAGGGTTTGAATATGAGTAATAACGACGCAATGAACAGTGAGATTCGGTTTCTGGAAGAGGTTGAAGAGAAACTGAAGACACGCATTACCGAGATCAACGCATTGTTTCTTGAAGGAGAAAAACAGATTGAGAGCATGCATGATTATTATTGGGAAAACTATACGGAGATGGATGAGTATGGTTATGAAAATTATGATAATCAGCAGGCACTTCTCGGAGAAGTTAATGCGAACAATGAACGTCTGATGAAAAAACAGCGCCTTAAGAAAATGATCGACTCCCCATATTTCGGAAGAGTGGATTTTCTCTTTGAGGGGGAAGAAGAAAGCGAAAGTTTTTACATCGGAATCGGCAATTTTGCGCCTAAGGCAGGAATGACGCCACTGATCTACGACTGGAGGGCGCCAGTGAGCGGTCTTTTTTATGATTATGACAGAGGACAGGCTTCTTATGAAGCACCGGGAGGAACCATTGAAGGGGAGATTACTTCCAAATGGCAGTATAAGATCAAGAAAGGGAAGATGGTTTATGCATTTGAAAGTGACACCAAGATTGATGATGAGATCCTGAAACAGGAGCTTGGAAGTAACGGGGATGTACAACTGAAGAATATTGTCCGTACTATCCAGAAAGAACAGAATGAGATCATTCGGAATGTAAAGGACAAAGTTCTGGTTATTCAGGGAGCCGCAGGAAGTGGGAAAACCTCCGTTGCACTGCACCGGATTGCATATCTTTTGTATCACGACAGGAAAAATTTAAAAGCATCGGATATCCTGATCCTTTCACCGAACAGCGTATTTGCGGATTATATTTCCCACATTCTGCCAGAGCTTGGAGAAGAAAATATCCAGGAAATGAGTTTTGATCTGTTTGCGTACAGAGAATTGAAAGGAATCGTATCGGACTGTGAGGACCGTTATGATTATCTGGAGAAGCTGATCCATTTTCCGGAGATGGGAATCCGGGAGAGCTATCTGAAGAAGCAGTCTGCCGGATTTGTCGGAGAGATGGAAGGCTTTCTGGCAGTTCTGGAAGATCAGCTGATGGATTTTAAGCCGGTTAAGATCCGTACTCTGGAAAAAACCGAAGAGGAGCTGATCCATCTGTTCTATTTCAAATTTCAGGATATTCCGATCCTTGCAAGGATGGATGCGGTGATGGAATATCTGGTGGATGAATACGAGACATTGTATAACCGGAATCTTCCGGAAGATGAGATAGAAGAGATCCGGGAGAAATTCAACCGGATGTATGTTACCCGTGATATTTACAAAATATATAACTGGTTTTTGGAGGACAGTGGGTATGAGACACTGGCAAAAATTCCGTATGAGAACAGAAAACTCCAGTATGAAGACGTATTTCCGGTACTTTATCTCAAATACCGGATGCTTGGAGGAACCAGACATAAGCATATCAAGCATCTGGTGATCGACGAGATGCAGGATTATTCATATTTGCAGTACGTGGTACTGTCCCGTCTGTTTTCCTGCCGGATGACGATCCTTGGCGACCGGGCGCAGACACTGGACAGTCAGATGCAGGATGTACTGACATTCCTGCCGAAGATTTTCGGACGTACGATCCGCAAGATCATCATGAATAAAAGTTACCGGAATACCATTGAAATCGCAGAGTATGCAGCGAAATTTACCGGGGAAAAGGATCTGGAATATCTGGAGCGTCATGGCAAACCAGTGATCGAAAAGACATTTGATTCGGATGAGGAACTGTTAAATGAACTTATCCGGGAGGCAGATGCCGGAATGGATAAATATGAGACCGCCGCAGTTCTGACGGAGACGATGGACGAGGCGTATACAATGACCAGGATGCTTTCAAACCGTGGACTTCCGGTAAACTGTATTGACCGGGACAGCAGTACCTTTGAAAAAGGCGTGACAGTAACGACTTTCTATATGGCAAAGGGACTGGAATTTGATCAGGTATTCGGCGTGTTCCCGAAGAAAGAAAATCCGATGACCGGGCAGGCAAAATACATCTGTGCAACAAGAGCACTGCATGAGCTTTATATGTATGAAAGGGCATAACTATACAGACTGATACAGCGAAAGAGAGGAAAGAATAGAATGAAGATAACCGTACTGACGGTTGGAAAAATAAAAGAAAAGTATCTGCGGGATGCGATCGCGGAATATACGAAGAGACTGAGCCGCTACTGCAAGCTGGAGATCATTGAGGTGGCGGATGAAAAGACACCGGACAATGCCAGCGAAAATGCAGAGGAAATGATCCGGCAAAAAGAGGCCGAACGTCTTTTGAAATATATCCGTGAGGATGCATATCTTATTACACTGGAGATAGGCGGAAAGCAGCTGACCTCCGAAGAATTTTCAGAGAAAATTGAAAAACTTGGCATTCAGGGAACCAGTCACATTATTTTTGTGATTGGCGGATCCATAGGGATCGGGAAGGCAATTCTGGAAAAATCGGATTATGCACTTAGTTTTTCAAAAATGACATTTCCGCACCAGCTGATGCGTGTAATCCTGCTAGAGCAAATTTACCGTGGATACCGGATCATGTCGGGAGAACCCTATCACAAATAGAAAAGAGGTCATTAACAGTTAAAGATAAATTATAAAATCATATAAGTAGATATTGAGTTTTAT
>NZ_JAQDVB010000027.1:0-259 GCF_027674365.1 Coprococcus sp. AM11-30B
CTAATCGGTCGAGGGCATAACCAAGAAGGTAGGACAGGGTAAGGAAGAATGGATGGAGTGAAGATTTAAATTTGTATGTGGTTTTCAGAGTACATAAAAAATGAAAAAAGCACTTGCAAAATATATGTAAAGTGTTTATAATAATAAGAGTAGTCCTCGATAGCTCAGCGGTAGAGCATTCGGCTGTTAACCGAAGGGTCGTTGGTTCGAACCCAACTCGGGGAGTTCTAAAATCTGTCAGCCAATTACTTGCAGATTT
>NZ_JAQDVB010000027.1:269-49962 GCF_027674365.1 Coprococcus sp. AM11-30B
TCTGGCGCCATAGCCAAGTGGTAAGGCAAAGGTCTGCAACACCTCTATCACCAGTTCAAATCTGGTTGGCGCCTCTAGGAGAAATCTGGAAACAATTGTTTCCAGATTTTTTAGTATACAAATATAATATACCATATATAAAAATGCGGTATGTGAAGAATGTGCTTCCTACATCAAAAAATAACAGAAAATATATTGAAAATCAGCTTTCGGGAGCCATTGAGCAGATGGAAGAATATATCAGAAAGTATCCGATGTTTCTTGTTATGGATTATGTGTAAAACTATAGATTATTATAATAATTAAAATATTGTTTCGTCATCTTGAATATGCTATACTTGAATTATGTTTATAGGGGCAAAGCTGTTGAAAAACTGTGACGCAAAGCCAAAGGGACTAAGGCAGTACGCTATGTCAGCCGGTTGCAATAAGAAGATGCGGATAGGTTAATAGAGTAAGTGAAAAAAGCTATTCGGCTTAAATTTTAGTCACCTGCGTTATACAGGTGACTTTTTTACATAGGAAATTACATTTTCTATGTAGAAAAGCTTCCGGCAGAATGCATAGGAGATGAGGGAAATGAAAAAAGGAAAGAAATGGAAAAAAATTGAAGCATTCTGCATTATGCTCATTGTGACATTGTTGCTTATTTTTGTCAGAATACTGTATCAGCCGGGTACGGAGTCGGAAAGGGGCGAGTTGTACACCTTCAGCAATGGATGGTATCAGCTGAAGGATGGGAATAAGACGGAGCTCAAATTGCCGTGTTTTGTTACAGCGGATAAAGATGGGCAGATCATTCTTTACAATGATATGTTATCAGAGGCTGATAAGGGAAAAATCTTGTCGATCCGAGGAATACAGGATCAGCTGGAAGTCTGCATAGGAGACCGGCTTCTCTACCAATATAAGGATAACAGATTTGAAAAAAACAGGCAGATGAAAGGGAAAATATGGGCAGATATTTCTTTGCCGGAGAAAATCGGGCAGGAAGTGTTATCAATCAGCTATGAAACTAAAAAGAATGCCAGACTATATGTGTATGCCCCGATGATCGGAGAGTTTTGTTCTGTTTTCAGACAGCATCTGCTAGGATCGATTTTTTCGATACTGGTAGTTTTGGGAATGACCGGTCTCGGTCTCGTTTCGGTGATTGTCTTTTTCTATACCAGATACAGGCAGATTGTAGAAAAGAGATTTTTAAATGTAGCATTGTTTTTGCTTTTATGCAGTTTGTGGTGTATTCTGGATTCAGGAATTTACCAGATGTATGGCAGTCAGAGTGCAGCAGGAACGTTGGTATCCTTTTATGCGTTTATGACGATGTCTGTTCCTATGCTGCTATTTATACAAAATACAGTAAGTGAAAGTGTAAGATGGATACCGCAGGTTTGGATTTTTCTTCTTTATGCAAATGCTGTTTTACAGGGGATCCTGCATCTTCTGTTTAAGATTCCTTTTATACATATGTTATATATCACACATCTCTTATTGTTTACGGGGGTTGTGTCTATGATTCTTCTTTTGTGGAAAGAGTATCGGAAAACGCAGGAGAAGGAAGTAAATCTCTGTCTAAAGGCATTTGGTGTATTAGGGATAAGCGGTGTAATCGCACTGGTACTGTACTGGGTATTATCCATTTACTGGTATGAATCTATTTTCCAGTTTGGCATTCTTCTTTATATTGCTGTTTTGTTTTGGGGATTGCTTTGTAAAGTATCCAACAACATTCAGTTTTGCCTGGAACAGGAGGTTTATAGGAGAATGTCCTTGGAAGACCGGATGACAGATATGAAAAACCGGAAATCATTTGAGATGTATCTTGAAGAGATCCAGGAGGGTGCGATTTTACTTGAAAATGTATTATTGTTGTTTGTGAAAATTGCAGAACTGAAGAAGATTAATGATATATCTGGAAGACAGATGGGTGATGAAACGGTTATCCGAACGGCAAGAAGCATCCAGAGTGCAGAAAGGAGTGTTCTGGAACAGCAGGCAGTAAGTTTTCGTGTTGATGGTGGTGAGTTTGCGATTATCGTAAAAAACCCGCAAAAGACACCGGAAGAATGGGAGCATTTTATAAAAAAAGAGATGGAAGAAGAATGTGGAAACAGACAGCCTGTGCGGCTGAAGTTCGGGTATAGTTATCTGAGAGAAAAGAATGGTAGTCTTCTTTCATTCAGTGACTGGAAACAGCAGGCAGACGATATGCTTTGTTCAAATAAATAAAAACCGGCGGAGGATAAATATGACTTATAATATAGATTTTCTTATTGCGGCAATGGTTATATTGTTGCTGGTTTTATGGTATTTTCTGGGACAGAAAAGAGCAGAGGATCTGAATAATCAGGTATTCCTTTTTTTTGCCATCATCGGTATTTTAGATGTGGTTGCGGAACTTGCCAGTAATTATTATATTTCTTTTCCAGATAGTAATTGTGAAATTGCTGCAATGCTTGCAACAACGATCTTTTATCTGCTTCAGGCATTGCTGCCGTTTACGGTGATCTGTTATATTCAGACATTACATGATAATAAGATCATTTCGGCAAAAAAGATGTTTTTATCAGGTGTGCCGACATTCATTCTGATGGGGATGATTCTGACAAACCCGTTCACGGAAAAGCTGTTTTATTTTGATATACCGGCAGGCTATATGAAAGGTCCATGGTATATGCTGATGTATTACAGTGCACTTTGTCATATGGCAGCAGCCTTGATCCTTATTGTCATATGGCGGAAAAAACTGGGCTATCAAAAAGTGAAGAGTCTGCTGGAAATCCTGTTGATATCCGGTGCGGGAGTGGTGATCCAGCTTTTATATCATCCGCTTCTTACAACAGGGTTTGGTATGAGTCTGGGAATTCTGGTACTATTTATTACGATCAACAATCCTCATGCAAATATCGATACACTTACCGGATTATACAATCATCTGTATCTGGTCAGAAAAAGCAATGAGCTGATCAGTGCGGAAAAATCATTTCACATTATTACGGTGTATCTTTATCAATTGAGGCACATTAATAAAATCGCAGGGGTACAGGGCGGTAATTCAATCTTAAAGCTGACAGCAAGAAAACTTGGTGAGATGTGCGGGAAAAAAGCATTTCGTACAACGGGAAAGCGTTTTATGATACTTACCGGTTCACTTGAAGAATATGAATATTATCTTACGCAGCTGAAGAGAATGTTTGATGGGAACAGTAAGCTGAATGTCAACAATAAAATTATTACGGTGCCTGTGATCATAAGCGGGATCATGAATGCGCAGAAACTTGGAGACAGTGGGCTTATTCTGGAATATGCAGAATATCTGGAAGCTTTATCTGCGAAAAGTGGTCTGACAGAGGTGATACAGGATGATCATCAGACGATGAATGGTTTTCTGTATAATAAACGGGTGGAGCAGTATCTGCATAAGGCGATTACAGAGGATCTGTTTGAAATTTACTATCAGCCGGTTTATTCTACACGGAAAAAATGCTTTATCACATTGGAAGCACTAAGTCGCCTTCAGCATCCGGAGCTTGGCTGGATCGCACCGGATGTATTTATTCAGATCGCAGAAAAGAATCACATGATCGAACAGATCACAGATTTACAGTTTAGCCGTGTCTGCAGATTTTTGGGAGAAAACCGGTATCTGATGGAGCATCTTCTGAATGTAAAAGTGAACCTGTCTTCTCTGGATCTGATGAGAAATGACTGTAGCAGACATTTTATCCGGATTATGGATGCTTATAAGATTCCACATAACTGGATACAGTTTGAGATCACGGAAACGGTTGCGACTGAATACAATGCAGGTCTGAGAAGAGTTGCGGAGGAATTTACGGCCGCTGGCATCGGTTTTTGTCTGGATGATTTTGGTTCCGGATATGCAAATCTGAATACGGTAATGAGGCTTCCGTTTTCTGTGATCAAGGTTGACAGATCTCTGCTTTTTGATATCTGTAGGGATGAGAAACGGGCAATTTTCTATGAAAGCGTTGTAGAAACATTTCATAAAATGAATTATCATATCGTTTCCGAAGGAGTGGAAACACAGGAAGAAATGGAACAGATCAGCAGCTGGGGAGTCGATATGATCCAGGGCTATTATTTTTCCAAGCCGCTTCCTGAAAAAGAGCTTTTGGAATTGCTGAAGAAGCAGGATAATATAGAAAGAGAAAATTAAGAGGCAATTCATCAGGCAGACAAATTAATGTATGAAAATAAAAGAATGTCATAAAGAGGAGAAAAGAAAATGTTACTTATTAAAAATGCAAAAGTTTATGCACCGGAGTATGTTGGAAAAAAGGATCTTTTAGTATGTGGGGGAAAAATTGAATGTATTGAAGATAAGATCGAGGATTTTCCGATCGCATGTGAAGTTATTGATGCAGAGGAAAGAATTCTTACACCGGGGTTTATTGATCAGCATGTTCATGTTACCGGAGGTGGTGGGGAAGGAAGCTTTCATACCCGTACACCGGAACTTCAGCTGTCAGAACTGGTAAAAGGCGGAATTACAACGGTTGTAGGACTTCTTGGAACGGACGGACTTACAAGGAGTGTTGAAAATCTTTACGCAAAAGTACAGGCTTTATGCGAAGAAGGGGTAAGTGCGTATATGCTTACCGGTGCATATGGATATCCAAGTCCGACTATTACCGGAGAGATAGATCGGGATATTATGTTTGTTGAAAAAGTACTTGGCGTGAAACTTGCCATTTCAGATCATCGGGCACCGAATGTGACGGAAAGTGAACTGATCCAGCTTGCGAGCAAGACCAGAACGGCAGGTATGTTAAGCGGAAAACCTGGAATCGTGGTGCTGCATATGGGAGATGCAGATGCTGGATTGTCGCCGGTGTTTGAAGCTTTGGAAAAGAGTATGATTCCGATCAAGATTTTCCGTCCGACTCATGTGAACCGCAGAAAAGGTCTTCTGGAAGAGGGGTATCAGTTGCTTGAAAAGGGTGGATACATCGATCTCACCTGTGGCATCAGTGAGGACTTTTGTCCGGGCGGATGTATTTTAGAAGCAAAAGAAAAGGGAATCCCGACAGAGCATATTACCATCAGCTCCGACGGACACGGAAGCTGGTCAAAATACAGAGAAGACGGAAGCCTGTTGGAAATCGGTGTTTCCTCAGTAGATGCGCTGCGGGAAGAACTTCTGTATATGGTACATGAGCTTGATATGAAGCTGGAAGATGCACTTCCATATATGACATCACATGTAGCGGAGGCACTGGGATTGCAGGGTAAGAAAGGGACAATACAAAAAGGAGCCGATGCAGATCTGCTTTTGTGGGACAATGACCTGAAGCTTGACAGTTATATTGCAGGTGGAAAAATCTTTATGCAAAAAGAAAAAATCATTTGCAAGGGAACCTATGAAAAATAGGAATTGAATAAAGTACAACGTTAGCCTGTTAAAATATTCCCTTGCGGAAATGCCGGAAAAGCCTTAAAATAAAGGAATCATGTGTATACAGAAAGGAATATGCTTTATGGAAAAAGGGACTATTTTTAAATTTCATAACGATCTGGATACAGACCAGATCATCGCATCCCAGTATCTGTTGCTGCCGAATCTTGAGGAGATGAAGAGCCACGCATTTGAATCTCTGGATCCGGATTTTGCACAGAAGGTAAAACCGGGAGATTTCGTGGTTGGAGGAGAGAACTTTGGATGTGGATCTTCCAGAGAGCAGGCTCCGGGTGTGTTAAAAGCGTTAGGTGTAAAAGCTGTTATCGCAAAATCATTTGCAAGAATTTTTTATAGAAATGCTATCAATATCGGACTTCCTGCTATCGTCTGTAAAGACCTTCCGGATGAAGTAAAGACCGGAGATCAGATGGAGCTTCATATGCTGGAAGGAACCGCTGAGGCAAATGGAAAGGTTTATTCCTGCACAAAACTGCCGGAATATATGCAGAATATTTTGAATCAGGGCGGACTTATTGCGTCTCTGAACCGTGAGGAGGAATAGACGATGGGAATGACAATTGCTGAAAAGATCATTGCAGCGGCAGCCGGTGTGGAAAGCGTAAAGCCGGGTGACATCCATACAGTAGAACTGGATCGTCTGATGAGTAATGACGGAACTACACATCTTACCGTTGATATGTATAATAATAAATTAAAAAATCCACATATTGCAGATACAAGCAAGCTGGTATTTATCGTAGATCATAACGTACCGTCTGACTGTCCAAAGACAGCCGCATCCCAGAAGAAGATGCGTGATTTTGCAAAGGCAAACCACATTGATTTCTGGGAAGGGAAAGGTGTATGCCACCAGATTATGATGGAAAATTATGTTCGTCCGGGAGAACTGATCTTTGGTGCAGACAGCCATACCTGTTCTTACGGTGCACTTGGTGCATTCGGAACCGGTGTTGGATGTACAGACTTCCTTTACGGTATGGTAACAGGAACTTCCTGGGTAATGGTACCGGAGACTGTGAAATTCAACCTGGTTGGAAAGCTGCCGGAAGGTGTATATGCGAGAGATCTGATCCTCACCATCATCGGTGAAGTCGGAGCCAACGGATGTAACTATCAGGTGATGGAATTTACCGGAGAGGGCGCGAAGACTCTGACAATCAGTGACCGTATCGCACTTTGCAATATGGCAGTAGAAGCCGGAGCTAAGACCGGTATTTTTGAAGTTGATGATGTGGCAATGGAATATTTAAAAGAGCATGGACGCGAGCCAAAGGCTGTATATCACAGCGATCCGGATGCGCATTATGTAAGAGAATATACATTTGACTTATCCAAGGTAGAGCCGGTTGTTGCAAAACCGGATTTTGTAGACAATCTTGCGCCGGCAAAAGACGTGCGCGGTATCAAGATTGATGAGGCATTCCTTGGATCCTGCAACAACGGACGTATCGAAGATCTCCGTGTAGGCGCACAGGTTATCAAAGGAAAGAAAGTATCTGAAAAAGTAAGATTCCTTGTTGTTCCGGCAAGTCAGACTATTTACAGACAGGCTCTGGAAGAAGGACTGATCGACATCTTCATGGATGCAGGTGCGATCGTGATGAACCCGAACTGTAGTGTATGCTGGGGAAGCTGCCAGGGCGTAATCGGTGAAAATGAAGTCCTGATCAGTACAGGAACCCGCAATTTTAAGGGACGTGCAGGACATCCGAGTTCCAAGGTATATCTTGGATCGGCTGCAACCGTTACAGCATCTGCCATTGCCGGAGAAATTGCACTGGCAAGTGATGTGTAAGAGACGAAATTACGTTTGACGAGGTGACATAAGATGGATAAATTTACAGGACGTGTATGGGTTCTTGGAGATGACATTGATACCGATATCATCATTCCAACTGAATACCTTGCACTCAAGACAATCGATGATATGAAGCAGTATGGCTTTTCTCCTCTTCGTCCGGAACTTGCCGGACAGATCCAGAAGGGGGATATCATTGTAGCAGGAAAGAACTTTGGTTGCGGTTCGTCAAGAGAACAGGCACCGGAGATCATCAAGGCAATGGGTGTGCAGTGTGTGATCGCCAAATCATTTGCAAGGATCTTTTTCCGTAATTCGATCAACAACGGACTTCTTCTGATTGAACAGCCGGATCTTTATGATGATATGAAAGAGGGCGACGAGATCACGGTAGTGATGAATGAGCATGTGGATTATAATGGCAAGGAATATCCGATTGCTTCTCTGCCGGAGAATCTGATGAGCATTATTCAGGCTGGCGGTCTGGTAAAAGCCATGCGCAAGCTGAATGGACTGGATTAACCGGAAAGGAGAAGAAAATGGGCGAGACGATTATTGAAAAAATTATCAGACACAATACAGGAAAAGCCGTAAAGCCGGGAGACATTGTGACAGTTAACGTTGACCGCGTGATGATCCATGATATTTTCATCCCCTTTGTGGCAGAAAAATTTGAAGAAATGGGATTTACGAAACTGCATGATCCGGACAAGGTTGTTCTGATCTATGATCATCTGGTTCCGGCAAGTCAGCAGGATGATACCAGACATTTTCGTACCGGAGATGCATTTGCAGATAAATACGGACTTACACATGTACACAGAAGTGATGGAATCTGTCATCAGCTTATGACAGAAGCAGGTTATGTTAAACCGGGAGATATTGCATTCGGGACCGACAGCCATACCACAACTTATGGATGTGTTGGAGCATTCTCATCCGGTATCGGTTATACCGAGATGGCAAGTATCCTTGGAACCGGAACGATGTGGATCAAGGTGCCGGAGACGATCAAAGTTGTGATCGATGGTGAACTTCCGGAAAATGTCATGTCAAAGGATATCATCTTACGACTGATCGGTGATTTGAGAGCAGACGGTGCGACTTACAGAGCACTTGAATTTGCCGGAAGCACCATTGAAAATATGACAGTTGCAAGTCGTATGACAATGGCAAACATGGCAATCGAAGCAGGAGCAAAATGCGCACTTTTCACACCGGATGAGAAAACTGCCGAGTATTGCAATATTGAATTAAATGATTATCAGAAGAGTCTGGTTGGTGATCCGGATGCAACTTATATGAGAACGATCACTTATAAAGCAGAGGACTTTGTACCGGTTATGGCCCTTCCGTCACAGGTTGACAAAATCAGAAATGTATCCGAGGTAGAAGGAACCGAGATCGATCAGGTATTTATCGGCTCTTGCACAAACGGACGTCTGGAGGATCTTCAGGCAGCAGCAGAAGTGTTAAAGGGCAAAAAAGTTGCGGATTTTGTAAAACTGATCGTGACTCCGGCGAGCCGTAAGATCTACAAACAGGCAGCAGATATGGGAATCCTTACGACTTTATCTGAGGCAGGTGCGATCATTACCCATCCAGGTTGCGGACTTTGCTGTGGACGTACCGGAGGAATTCTGTCAGACGGAGAACGTGTGGTTGCAACCAACAACCGTAACTTCCTTGGACGTATGGGAACTTCTAAGGTCGAGATTTATCTGGCATCTCCGAAAACAGCGGCAAGCTGCGCGGTGGCAGGAAAGATTGTAAGTCCAAAGTAGAGGAGTTCACTATGAAAAAAATTGGATTTATCGGTGTTGGCATCATGGGAAAATCCATGGTGCGCAACCTTATGAAAACAGGATATGAACTGCATATTTACGCAAGAACAAAAGCGAAAGTCGATGATGTGATTAGCGAGGGTGCAATTTTCCATGAATCTATCAAAGAATGTGTACCTGGATGTGATGCAGTGATCACCATCGTTGGTTTTCCGAGAGATGTGGAAGAGGTTTACTTCGATGAAGGCGGTATTCTGGAAAATGCAGATCCGGGAACCTATCTGATTGATATGACAACTACAAGCCCGATGCTTGCAGAAAAGATTTCAAAAGAGGGCACAGAAAAAGGATTCCATGTGCTGGATGCGCCTGTAACAGGTGGGGATACCGGAGCAAAAAACGCTACATTATCCATCCTTGTCGGCGGCGAGAAAGAAGATTATGAAGCTTGTATGGAGCTTTTCAAAGCAATGGGAACAAACATCAATTATCAGGGAAAAGCCGGATGTGGACAGCATGCAAAGCTTGCTAATCAGATTATGATCGCCGGTGCCTTAAGTGGTGTATGTGAGGCCTTTTCCTATGCGCAGGCCAAAGGACTGGATCTGAATGTCCTTTTTGATTCGGTCTCTACCGGGGCAGCAGGAAGCAAACAGTTGGATGCTTTCGGACCGAAGATCATTGCCGGAGATTATGCACCTGGATTCTTTATGAAGCATTTCATCAAGGATATGAAGCTTGCGCTGACTGAGGCGAATATGAGCGGACTGAGTCTTGAGGTGCTGAGTCTGGTACTGTCAAATTATGAAGAGTTGGCACAGGAAGGGCTTGGAGATCTTGGGACACAGGCGCTGATCAAGTATTATGATGTGCAGGATGTAGAAGAATAATTGTATGTGATTTAGGGAGCTGTTTTGCAGCTCCCTGATATTTTGTGTTTCATAAACAGTAACGAGAAAACCCACTGATCTTTCGACCAGCGGGTTTTCTTGTGCTTTTATTTAATTTCTAAAGGAATGAGAGTAAAGTGCGGCAATCGGGGTAACCCGATTGCGCTTACTTTATGAGGGGGGGAGATAGTTGTTTATCAACTATCTGACTCTTAGTATACAGATAAATTGTGTTCAAAATATGTCTATATCATAAAAGAAAAAGAAAATTTCTTAAGGAAAAATGAACTATCGATTAAGGAATATTGATTAGAGTACAATAAAAAAATCATTGCGAAAGTACTTTCAAATGTAATCAGATTCTTTTTACATCGTTGCAACTGCGGTAGTTTAATGGTATACTGGACATATTGCAAAAGTAAAAAATGGCAGCAGAAGCTGTCGGCAATGCTTACAAGGCTCATTGGGGTTATGTGAAATATATAAGAGAGTAATACGGAGGAACAGAACAGATGGATTTGGTAACAGTAAGAGAATTATACAGAAACAGAGAGGAATATCTGGATAAAGAAGTGACCATCGGGGGATGGGTGCGCAGTATCCGTGATTCTAAGACATTTGGATTTATCGTTGTAAATGATGGATCTTTCTTTGAAAACCTTCAGGTAGTATATCATGATAATATGGAGAACTTTGGCGAAATTTCCAAGCTGAATGTTGGTGCGGCAATCATTGTAAAAGGAACACTCGTTGCAACACCACAGGCAAAGCAGCCATTTGAGATCCAGGCAACAGAGGTTACAGTAGAAGGTGCGTCTGCACCGGATTACCCGCTTCAGAAAAAGCGCCACAGCTTTGAGTATTTAAGAAGTATCGCACATCTCCGCCCGAGAACTAATACTTTCCAGGCAGTATTCAGAGTTCGTTCCCTGACCGCATATGCGATCCACAAATTTTTTCAGGAGAGAGGATTTGTATATGTACACACACCGCTGATCACAGGAAGTGACTGCGAGGGTGCAGGAGAAATGTTCCAGGTAACAACACTGGATATGAACAATGTGCCGAAAAATGCAGACGGAACTGTTGATTATTCCAAAGATTTCTTTGGAAAAGAGACAAACCTTACCGTAAGCGGACAGCTGAACGGTGAAACTTATGCACAGGCATTCCGCAACATTTACACATTCGGACCGACATTCCGTGCGGAGAATTCCAACACCACACGTCATGCCGCCGAGTTCTGGATGATCGAGCCGGAAATCGCATTTGCAGATCTGGAAGATGACATGATCCTTGCAGAAAACATGCTGAAATATGTTATCCGCTACGTGATGGAAAACGCTCCGGAAGAGATGAATTTCTTCAATTCTTTCGTAGACAAAGGACTGATCGACCGTCTGAACAACGTTGTAAATTCTGATTTCGCAAGAGTTACTTACACAGAAGCAATCGAAATCCTTGAAAAGCACAATGACAAATTTGAATACAAAGTATCATGGGGAGCAGATCTGCAGACAGAGCATGAACGTTATCTGACAGAAGAGATCTACAAACGTCCGGTATTCGTTACCGATTATCCGAAGGAGATCAAAGCTTTTTACATGAAGATGAATGATGATAACAAGACCGTAGCAGCAGTTGACTGTCTGGTTCCTGGAATCGGTGAGATCATCGGAGGAAGCCAGAGAGAGGACGACTACGATAAGCTTGTTGCAAGAATGAAAGAGCTTGGACTTAAGGAAGAAGATTACGGATTCTATCTGGATCTGAGAAAGTACGGATCTACAAGACATGCAGGATTCGGACTTGGATTTGAGAGATGCATCATGTATCTTACAGGAATGTCCAACATTCGTGACGTAATTCCGTTCCCAAGAACTGTGAATAACTGCGAACTGTAAAAAAGAAGAATGAAGAAAAAGGGGACCGGGAACTGCATCAAAAGGGTGTGTTTTCCGGTCCGCTGTTTTATAACGCAAATCTTTCTATATACGGAAAGGAAAAGTGAAATATGAATATTTTAGTTGTAGATGATGAAAAAGAAATTGCGGATGTCGTAGAATTATATCTGCAAAATGAATACCATGTTTTGAAATTTTACACAGGGCAGGAAGCATTGGAATGTATTGAGAAGACAAATGTGGATCTGGCGATCCTGGATGTGATGCTGCCGGATATTGACGGTTTCACGATTCTGAGAAAGATCCGTGAGAAATACACATTTCCGGTGATTATGTTGACCGCGAAGACGGAGTACCGGGACAAGATCACCGGGCTTACGATGGGGGCTGACGACTATATTCCGAAACCATTCAACCCGCTGGAGCTGGTAGCGAGAGTGAAAGCACAGATGCGCAGATACACGCAGTACAACGATGGTAAGAAAAGTGATTCTGAGAATATCATTGATTTTGCAGGACTCTTGTTAAATAAAGAATCCCATGAATGCATCTATAATGAGCAGTCTCTTCCGCTGACACCGACGGAATTTGAGATTCTGTGGATTCTTTGTGAGAATCGCGGAAAGGTGATCAGCTCACAAAGATTATTTGAAGAGGTCTGGCATGAAGAGTATCTGAAGAACAGCAACAATACGGTGATGGTACATATCCGGCATCTGCGTGAGAAATTGAGTAAACCGACTGGAAAATCAGATCTTATCAAGACTGTCTGGGGAGTGGGATACAAAATTGAAGAATAATTACAGAAAATTAAAACTGAGCATATTGCTTCAGACGGTTTTTATTACGGCCCTGACGGTGCTGGTTGGCAGATTTATTCTGGAGTATTTTATCGATGGTATTTATAATGACAGCTTTGCCAATGGCTTTTTGCGAATATTGGAAGCTTTTCATGTGAGTGAAGAGACCGCAACATCTTTGTATTGGCAGTGGATCGGCAATAATAAAGTGTTCTTTATGATCCTCGGTTTTTTACTTTTATTTTCGTTGTTTTTTTATGTGGCACTTTCAAAAATGACGCGTTATCTGGAACAGGTAGAAGATGGGATTGAAAATATTATTTCAGCGTCTGACCAGCCAATCCGGTTGATTACGGAGTTAAAACCAATCGAGGATCGTCTCAATGAGATTAAAGAGACATTAAGGAGCCAGGAGGAAGAGGCAGAAAAGCTTGAGCAGAGGAAAAATGATGTCCTGCTTTTTCTGGCACATGATTTAAAAACACCGCTTACTTCTGTGGTGGCGTATCTGAGTATGCTGGATTCTCATCCGGAGATGCCGGCAGAGGAGCGCGCCAAATATACGCAGATATCTCTGGAGAAGGCGAATCGACTTGGGGATCTTTTGAAAGAGTTTTTTGAAAGTATAAAGTTGAATCTGCAGGATATTGAACTGGATAAGGTGGATATTGATCTGACCATGATGCTGGAACAGATTGCAGACGAACTCTATGGGGTACTTCAGGAGAAGATGCTGACCTGCAAGGTGGAAGCAGAGGAAGAGATCCTGATCGAGGGAGATCCGGATAAGCTTGCCAGGGTTTTTGATAATATTCTGCGAAATGCCATAGCATACTGCCGGGAGAAAAGTGTGCTTCTGATCCAGGCTGCCAAGGAGGAGAACCAGGTAAGAATCTGTTTTGAAAATGAAGGAGATACGATACCGGAAGAGAGCCTGAAGAGGATCTTTGATAAATTTTATCGCGCGGATGCGTCGAGATCCAGCAGTACCGGAGGAGCAGGACTGGGGCTTGCCATTGCAAAAGAGATTGTAGAGCTGCACAAGGGACAGATCATTGCCGAGAGCAGTGGGGGAAAGACACGTTTTATCGTGACACTTCCCCTTAAAGGAGGAGTAGAAAGTAATGAAATTCATACACACAGCGGACATTCATCTGGGGGCAGAGCCGGACGCAGGAAGTTCTTACACCGCAAAGCGACCGGAAGAACTGTGGAATAGCTTTGAGCGTCTTTTAAATATCTGTGAAGAAGAACAGACAGATCTTCTTCTGATCGCAGGGGATCTGTTTCACAGACAGCCGCTTTTAAGAGAGCTGAAGGAACTGGATTATTTATTTTCCAGACTGACACATACACAGGTCGTGCTGATGGCGGGCAACCATGATTACCTGAAAAGTACGTCCTATTACCGGAATTATAAATGGCAGGGACCGGTGCACATGTTTTTGTCTCAGAAACCTGCCTGTATGGAATTTAAAGAGCTTGGAGTCCGCATATACGGACTCAGCTATGAGGAACGGGAGATCACAGAACCGCTTTATGAGAAAATCCTTCCGGAAAAAAGAGGAATAGCCTCCATCCTTCTGGCCCATGGCGGCGATGAAAAGCATATCCCGTTCCGAAAGAACGAATTACTGAAGCTGGGATATGATTATATTGCTCTTGGGCACATTCATCTTCCGGCAGAGCTTGCAAAGGACCGGATGTATTACGCAGGATCCCTGGAGCCTACAGATAAAAATGACACCGGGAAGCATGGTTATATCAAAGGGGAGATTAAAAATGGAAGAACCCGGACGGAATTTATTCCTTTTGCATCCAGAGAATATGTGCATATGGAAGTAGAAGCAGGAAGAGAGATGACCGGACGGGAAATGAAAGAAAAAATTTCCCTTGCCATACGGGAAAGAGGTATACAGAACATTTATAAAATCATTCTGCGGGGATTTCGGGATCCGGATATGATCTATGATACCGACCGGATGGATTCCTATGGAAATATTGTCGAAATTCTGGATGAAACAAAGCCGGCATATGATTATGAAAAGTTGAAAAAACAAAATGCAGGAAATCTTCTGGGCTGGTATATAGAAAGTTTTGCAGAAGCAAAGGATGACAGTGTGGAGGCAATTGCATTGGCTGAGGGAGTACAGGCCATGCTGGAGGCAAAGGGGAGCAAATTATGAAGATAACAGAACTGATCCTGAAGAATTTCGGTAAGTTCACGAATAAGCAGATCCTGCTTGCGGATGGGATCAATATTATTTACGGAGAAAACGAATCGGGAAAAACAACGCTGCATACCTTTCTGAAGGGAATGCTTTTTGGAATGGAAAGAAAGCGCGGGCGTGCCGCCGCAACAGATACATTCCGTACCTATGAGCCTTGGGAGAATCCAAACTTTTATGCGGGAATCCTGCGGTTTACCTGTGGCGGTCGAAAATTCCTGCTGGAGCGAAATTTCGATCGGTATGCGAAAGGCGGCTCTCTGATCTGTGAAGATGATGGAGAAGAATTGTCACTTGAGCATGGGGATCTGGAAGTTCTGTTAGGTGGTATGACAGAAAGTGATTATGAAAATACAGTTTCGATAGGACAGCTCCGGGTACAGACCGGAGAAATACTGGCGGCGGAGCTGAAGAATTATGCGGCAAATTATTATGCAACCGGGAACAGCGAGATTGACCTCGAAGGGGCGCTTGCCCTTTTAAAAGAGCGGAAGAAAGAGCTGGAAAAAGAAGAACGTGAAAAGAGACAGCTGATCAGCGAAAAGAAAGAGCGGGCAGAGATGGAGGCATCCTATGTCTGGCGGGATCTGCATCAGTTAGAAAATGAAGCGGAACAGCTGAAAAGAAGCTGTGAAGAGAAACGCAGAGAATGGGAAAGCTGGGTAAATGAAGATAAAAAGCGGAAGAAACGGGAAGAGGCAGCAGGATATTTTGCCGGGTGGAGGATTCATCCACTGGAGGCAGTGAGTATGCTGGGGGCATTTTTTGTGACTTTTCTGCTTTTTCATAAGCCGTGGAATTTTCTTGTGGCAATCGTGGTGGCACTGGCTGAAGGACTGTATGTCTGGAATTGTCTGAAAGATGGAAAGAAGAAAAAGAAAGCCAGATTACAGGAGATAAAAGAACAGGGCATTTCTTTCAAGGCAGATTATGAGAGGCAGAAAGGAAAGCTTGCAAAAGTACAGGAAACCTATCATGAAAAAGAAGTGTTGTATGAAAATCTGCAGGAACGAGTCGGCGAGTTCGATGAGATGAACAGTGAAGAGATAGAGCGATTAAAAAACAAGCAGGGTGTTGAACTTGCTATGGAACAGTTGACCAGACTTGCCGCACAGATGCAGAGCCGGACAAGCGATCTTATGAATACAGAAGTATCTGCAGTCATGGATGCCATCACAGATGGAAAATATAACAGACTCTGGGTAGACGAAAATCTGCATGTGCAGCTTATGAGTAATGGGAAAAAGATATCCATGGATCAGGTGAGCCGGGGAACCCTGGAGCAGATCTATTTTGCAATCCGGATGGCGGCTACAAAAATTCTCCACGAGGAAGAATGCCCGATAATCCTGGATGATGCATTTGGCTATTATGATGACAGGAGACTTATCCAGACACTTCGCTGGCTGAAAGACAGTAAGCGGCAGGTGATCATATTCAGCTGCCAGAAGAGAGAGATGGAAATGCTGGAAAAGATGGGGTGTGGATATCATAAGATAATGTTGTAAAGAAAGAGGAGGAAGATTTTATGATTCGACTTCAGGATATTGCAGAAATGGCAGGTGTCAGCCGTACTACGGTATCTAATGTTATAAATGGCAATACCAAAAGAGTTTCCCAGAAAACGATTGATAAAATCACGACTATTCTTAAAGAACAGAACTATGTTCCGCATATGGGTTCCGTGATGCTTTCCGGCCATGGTTCCAGAATTATAGGTGTAGTACTCGGATTTTCTTATGCCCATGGTATGCAGTCACTTCAGGATCCATTTGTGGGAGAACTGATCGGAACGATTCAGATGGAAACGGAAGAAAATGGATATTATGTTATGCTTATTGGCGGTGAAAGTATTCAGAATGTAGTGGATATTGCCTCAAAATGGAATGTAGAGGGATTGCTTATCCTTGGCTACAATGAAGAACAGTATCGCAGGCTTTCGCGCAGATTAAACAAGAAAATGATTCTGATCGATGCTTATCCGGAAGGTGCTTATACCTTCCAGAATGTCGGTATAGATGATTATTCGGGAGGGTATCAGATCGGAGAATACCTGTATTCCTGTGGATATAAGAAAGCATTGTTTGTTGCGGAAACGGAGAGAGACAGTGATTACTATCGGTGGATGGGATTCAAACAGGCGATGGAAAAATCGGGGGGATTCTGCAGTCGCTCCCGATATATAATTATTCCGAGTGAAAAAAGATTGCGTCTCAGAAAATACAGAGAGCTTCTCCCACGTTTTTTAGAAGCAAAAGCACTTGCGTTTTCCTCAGATTATAATGCGATGGAAGCGATAAATTTCTTTTTTGATGAAGGCATCATGGTTCCAGATCAGATTTCTGTTACAGGATATGATGACAGTGTCTACGCAAGTATGGTTCGACCGAAACTGACAACGGTTCATCAGGATGTTCCGCAAAAGGCGCATGTGGCGCTGAAACGTCTGCTGAAATTAATTCAGGGAGAGACACTGGACGAATTAAATATAAAAAATCCAGTCTATCTGGTAAAGAGGGATTCTGTCAGGGAATGACAGGATCCTTTTTTCAACTTTGCATGTATACAGGTAAGCCGGTGGAATGGTCTGGTTGTTTTTGTGCAGACTGTATAAAAACAGGAAATAAACTTTGTTGTCTTTTATAGTTTCGCGAGAAACCTCTTGATTTTGCTAAGATGTATGGGGTATCATGAATAGTGTTATTACAGGAGCGGTTAAATAATACTAAACAATTATAAACGAGGAGATTTGGCATGGAGAAAAAATGGTGGAAAGAAAGTGTAGTATATCAGATATATCCAAAGAGTTTTAAAGACAGTAACGGTGATGGTGTGGGAGATATCAGAGGAATCATACAGAAACTGGATTACCTCAAAGAACTTGGGGTAAATGTATTGTGGATTTCTCCGATGCTGGAATCACCTCAGGACGATAATGGTTACGATATTTCTGATTACCGCAGAATTTATGAAGAATATGGAACGATGGAGGATTACGAGGAATTGTTGTGTGAAGCACACAAAAGATCCATCAGGATTCTGATGGATCTCGTAGTCAACCATACTTCAGATGAACATAACTGGTTTATTGAAAGCAGAAAATCAAAAGATAATCCATATCGTGATTATTATATCTGGAAAGATCCGGTAAACGGAAAAGAACCTAATAACTGGGGCGGAGTATTTGGCGGTTCTGCATGGGAATATGATCCGCAAACTCAGATGTATTATCTGCATCTGTTTTCAAAAAAACAGCCGGATCTCAATTGGGAAAATGAAAAAGTACGCCAGGAAGTTTATGACATGATGAAATTCTGGTGTGAAAAAGGAATCGATGGCTTCCGAATGGATGTTATCAGTATGATTTCCAAAGATCAGAGATTTCCGAACGGAGAAATGAATAACGGTCTTTATGGAGACTTTGGACCATATTGTGTACATGGTCCAAGAATCCACGAATTCCTTCAGGAAATGAATCAAAAAGTTCTTTCAAAATATGATATCATGACAGTCGGTGAGACCGCAGGAGTCACAATAGAAGAAGCACAGAAATATGCGGGTGATGACCGAAATGAATTGAACATGGTATTCCAATTCGAGCATGTGGAGAGTGGATGCGGAGATTATGGAAAGTGGACAACTGCAAAATATGACTTCAAAGAGTTCAAAAATATTATGATCAAATGGCAGGAAGAACTTCAGGGTAAGGCGTGGAACAGTTTGTTTTTAGGTAATCATGATCAACCGAGAAGTGTCAGCCGTTTTGGAAATGACAATCCGGTATACAGAGAAACCTCCGCAAAAATGCTGGCGACCTGTATTCATATGATGCAGGGAACGCCATATGTATATCAGGGTGAAGAGCTTGGTATGACAAACATTTACTTTGACAAACTGGAAGATTACCGTGATATTGAAAGTATTAATTACTTTGAAGAGTTTACGGAATCAGGTCTTATGACTCCGGAACACATGATGAAATGTCTGATGCTGAGAAGCCGTGACAATGCGAGAACTCCGATGCAGTGGGACGACAGTAAACAGGCTGGATTCACAGAGGGCGAGCCGTGGATCAAAGTGAATCCGAACTACAAGAAGATCAATGCAGCACAGCAGCTTGAAGATCCGGATTCTGTTTTCCACTACTATCAGAAACTGATCCGATTGCGTAAAGAAAAAGACATTATTGTTTATGGTGAATTTGAACCTCTTTACCGTGAGGATGAACAGATTTTTGCGTACACAAGAAAACAGGATCAGGAAAAGCTTCTGACTGTCTGCAACTTCAGCGATAAGAATGCAGAAGTAGAAGTGCCGGAAGAATTTAAAGGCGCAGAGTGTCTGATCACAAACCTTGGAAGAAAAGAATTTGAAGGAAAAATTGTTCTGAATCCATATGAAGCATTTGTACTATATTATAAACACTAGGTGGTAAAGAAATGATTAGAAAATATAGATATGGAACTCCGTTTGATACGGAGGCACTGACTGAAAAGATTGAAACAACTAAGGGCGTTCTCCCGTATGGAGAGGTCAGTCAGGAGGAAGGATTTGTTTTTACTTATATCATGGATGAAGATGACATTGTCTATGGTCTGGGTGAAGCCAATCGTGGAATCAACAAGAGAGGGTACTGTTATATCAGTAATTGTACAGATGATCCGGTACACACAGAGGACAAGCGTTCTTTGTACGGAGCGCACAACTTCATTATTGTGAGCGGAAAGAGGACGTTCGGATTGTTTTTTGATTATCCGTCAAAACTGACCTTTGATATTGGATATGACAGAGAGGATACCCTCAGGGTATCTTGCGAAAATCCTGATCTGGATATTTATGTGATCGAAGGAGAGAATGCTTACGATATCGTAAAACAGTTCCGCCATGTGATTGGGCGCAGCTATATCCCACCGAAGTTTGCCTTTGGTTTCGGACAGAGCCGCTGGGGTTATACGACGAAAGAAGATTTCCGTACTGTCGCAAAAGGATATCGGGAGAATCATATTCCGATCGACATGATTTACATGGATATTGACTATATGCAGTCATTTAAAGATTTCACAGTGAGTGAAGAGAATTTCCCGGATTTTCCGGAATTTGTACAGGAAATGAATGACCAGAGTATTCGCCTGATTCCGATCATTGATGCCGGTGTCAAGGTTGAGCCGGGATATGAGATTTACGAGGAAGGTGTCAAAAACAACTATTTCTGCAAGAGAGAAGACGGAAGTGATTTTGTTGCAGCTGTATGGCCGGGAGATACCCATTTTCCGGATATGCTGAATCCGGAAGCCAGAAAATGGTTCGGGGACAAATATCGTTTTCTGATCGAACAGGGAATAGAAGGTTTCTGGAATGATATGAACGAGCCTGCGATCTTTTATTCTTCCGAAGGCCTTGCAGAGGCAAAAGAACTTGCCGGAGAGTTTGCAAAGGATACCGAAGGCAAGATCCATTCCTGGGAAATGCAGGACAAGATGCTCAGTATTGCAAATAATCCGGAAGACTATAAAAGATTTTATCACAATGTGGATGGCAAAAAGATCCGCCATGACAAAGTACATAATCTTTTTGGCTATAATATGACAAGAGCGGCCGGAGAAGCATTTGAACGCATTGACCCGGAAAAACGTTTTCTGATGTTTTCCAGATCTTCTTACATCGGAATGCATCGTTATGGAGGAATCTGGACCGGAGATAATAAATCCTGGTGGTCACATATCCTTCTTAACCTGAAGATGCTGCCGTCTCTGAACATGTGTGGTTTCCTGTATACAGGTGCTGACCTTGGAGGTTTTGGTGCTGATACAACAAGAGAATTGCTGCTACGTTTTCTCGCACTTGGTGTATTTACACCATTGATGCGTAATCATTCGGCGACGGGAACAAGAGAGCAGGAGTGTTATCAATTCGAAAATATCGAGGATTTCCGTGCTGTCATTAACACCAGATATCGTCTTGTGCCGTATCTGTACAGCGAGTACATGAAAGCTGCGCTGAGTGATGACATGTATTTTAAGCCGTTAGGGTTTGTTTATCCGGATGACAAGAGAGCAATCCGAGTAGAGGATCAGCTGATGCTCGGAAACGAGATTATGATTGCTCCGGTTTACGAGCAGAACGCAAGAGGCCGTTATGTTTATCTGCCGGAAGAAATGAAATTTGTCAAGTTCCTGCCGGATGGAAGCATTTCGGAAGAGATTCTCGCGAAAGGTATCCATTATGTAGATGTGGCATCAAATGAAGTACCGCTCTTCATTCGAAATGGTAAATGTATCCCGGTTGCAGAAGCGGCAGAGTGTGTGAAGGATATTGATACCGAACATCTGCAGCTTATCGGATATAAAAACAGCAGTTATACCATGTATGAGGATGATGGAATCTGCAAAGATTACGATAAGAAAGAAAATTACCGAGTATTCACAAATTAACGTTTAAGAGTAAAAAAATACTGCTTAGATATCAAAATGATATTCAAGCAGTATTTTTTGTCATATAGCGGAAAAATTTCGCTCGTATAAATTAATCGATCGCTTCCCCTTTTTTATATTTCTCAACTACATTCTGGATACGTTCGCTTGGATCAAGGATGCTGCTGATAGAAGCATCATGGTTCAGTGTATCGATCACCAGTGCGATGTACTTGCTCATGTCGCAGTTGATGTAGTAAGGACGGCTGAGCAGTTCCGGTGTCTGATAGATCAGGTTTGTTGTGAGGATTCCGTTGATCAGTCCTTCTTCGTAAGCCTGGTCGAATTTTTCCATACCGTTTGTGAAAAGTCCGAAGGTTGCAGCAGCGTAGATACGTTTTGCTTTACGCATCTTGAGCTGGCGTGCTACATCGAGGATACTGTCACCTGATGAAATCATATCATCGAGGATGATTACGTCTTTTCCTTCTACGGAAGAGCCAAGGAATTCGTGTGCTACGATCGGGTTACGTCCGTCTATGATGGTTGTGTAGTCACGGCGTTTGTAGAACATACCCATGTCGAGTCCGAGTACGTTGGCAAAGTAGATTGCACGTCCGGTTGCACCTTCATCCGGGCTGATCGCCATCATATGGTCAGCATCGATCTGAAGATCCGGTACATGCTTTAAAAGTCCTTTTACGAACTGGTAAGTCGGACGGATCGTCTCAAATCCGTTCAGCGGGATCGCATTCTGGACACGTGGGTCGTGTGCATCGAAAGTGATGATATTGTCAACACCCATGCGGACAAGCTCCTGCAGACCAAGTGCACAGTCCAGTGATTCACGGCCGCTTCTCTTGTGCTGGCGGCTTTCATACAGGAAAGGCATGATGACGTTCAGACGACGTGCTTTTCCTCCTACAGCGGCGATGACACGCTTCAGGTTCTGGAAATGGTCGTCCGGTGACATATGGTTGGTATTGCCGCTGAGCGAATAAGTCAGGCTGTAGTTGCAGACATCGACCATCAGATAAAGGTCTTTTCCTCGTACAGACTCATTGATAATACCTTTGGCTTCACCAGATCCAAAACGCGGTACCTTTGCGTTGATCAGATAGTTCGGCTTTTCGTAGCCGTTGAAAACAAGATTGTCTTTCTGGAAACGAGTCTCTTCCTTTCTCCATTTTACGAGATAGTCATTGACTTTATTTCCCATCTCTTCACAGCCGTCTACAGCAATAATGCCGAGAGAGCCAACTGGAATATTATCCAGAATTCGTTCACTTCGATGTAACATCAGTGTTCCTCCCTGTACATAAGTTTCTTTTGAATGCGGATATCATCACCGGCAAGGCGAAGTATCTTATAATGGTTGCTTATCCGGGAAAATGTACGTTCTGTATAGTTCGTCTTGATTTCCTCCAGAGTAAGATTAGTAGAAATGATCGTGGATTTCCTATTCAGGATCCGATCATTTAAACACACAAAAAGCTGAGAAACGACAAAGTCTGTATTTCGTTCGGTTCCCAGGTCATCAATGATCAGCAGATCACACTGGTGGATCTGCTCATATAAAAGACAGCTCTCATCATTCCTGGTCAGTGCTTTTTCAAGGAGCGCATCGAAAAATTCAGAGGCAGTCAGGTAAAGAACGGAATGCAGAGAATCCATTACTTCTTTTGCAATGCAGTGACTGAGAAATGTCTTCCCAATACCAGTATTCCCAAAAAGGAGCAGATTACCATGTTCGGTATCAAAATTGTGGATGAAATTCATACATTCCTGATAAGCCCGCGTTGCAAGCTCGCGGGAATTCTGACCGGAAAGCCGGTCTCTATAATTGGATGAATAATAATCAAAATTAAAATGTTCAAAATTTTCCTGTTCGAGAAGCCCTTTTAAGTTGGACTGGGTGTAGAACAGATCAATGATCGCTTTTAAAAAGCAATGGCACTTTTTCGTGCCGACATAGCCGGTATCCTGACAGTCCGGACATTCAAAATGCTGTTCCAGATAGTCTTCCGGGAATCCGGCGTCGGAAAGGAGTCGGCGGCGTCTGTCAGAAAGAGACCGGATATCTTCCTTCAAAGAAGTGAGGGCAGTGTCATCGCCTGCGAGCAGCTTTTTCGCCTGATCAAGACTGGCAGAAGAAATAGAGGCATCAATCGATGCAAGCTCCGGAACCTTCTGGCAGGCATGCTCGTAGTGAAGATTCGCGAGGTCGCGGCTCTTCGCTCTTTTTTCTTCATATACGCGCATCAGCGCATTGTATTGTGAATTAGTTAACGGCACAGTGTTCCCCTTTCTTAGTTACTGCGTAATAATTTTTTGGTAAGCTCGTCCATATTGTAAGAACGTTCTTCAAAATTACGGAATTTGGAAGGCTGCTGGGCAGAAGGTGTATGGTTTTGCCCCGAAGGAGTTTTCCTCCGGTCTTTTTCCTGCTCAAAGGCAGAATCAAGACGCTCAACATCTGCCAGTGTACGAACGTTGCCCGTCTTCCAGTTTTCGAGAATCTTGTCAGTATATTCAAAACTTGGCTGGTGAATCGCACTGATGGTGCGGTTGCATGCTTCCAGAATGAGATCCAGTTCGAAATTCCCATCCTCCAGCCATTTGCGGATATAATCCAGTTCGGCAGATGCAGGTCCCCGCCCTTTGATGCCAAATGCATTCAGGATAGAATAGCAGGTTTTGTTGTAAAATGCAGAGGAATTACGTGCCTGATCGACGGTTGTAATATGTTCATCTGCCCATGAAAGTGCTACTTTCTGAATGTAATGCATGCTCTTATGTCCGTTCTCCACACAGTATTCGATCAGATACTCGATCAGGTCTGCGGAAAAACCAAGGGAATCATAAAAGTAGGTAATCGTATCAACATCGGTACGGGATAAGGTTTTGCCAAGATATTGTTCAGCAATAAAAAGAATCTGCTTTAATTCTCTTCTTGCAGCAAGGGAACGTCTTGATGCAGGAAGATTCTGACCGGCAGCTTTGTCTGAAACAGTGGTATTTCCATCAGACTGCGCGACCGGAGATTTTTCATGAACGGAAGCAGACTGTGCGGAAGGTGTATGGAAAGCCGCTTTGACAGGTGTCTGATGAGTTGGTGCTTTTCCGATACAGATTCCGGCGAGTTCATTTGTTTCGTCATATTCGAGAGAAAGAATTCCTTCTTTTTCCCAGTATTTGAGTGCGCGCAGGATATCGCCTTCGGTATTCTCCAGAAGGTCTGCCATCTGCGGGATATCCGGAAGCTGCTCCGGGATATTCTGATAACGGAGAAGAAGAAGATAGACTTTTACATATTCTCCGTTCGCAGATACCATATAATGATCGATAAAGTCATTCTCCACGATCGTTATGTTATTGTGGGAATGATTGCGCAAAATAAGTGCACTCATAATTTCCGCTTCCTTTCTTTTCTGACTTTGTTCATTATAACATCATCCCAGATTGTAAAAAAGAATTTTCTGACGGAAATTTTTGTTATTACAAATAAAATTTCGCAAATATTGGAGAAAATCAGGCTTTTAACAGGTCTTCCCCAATGGTTACAACATCTCCGGCACCCATTGTGATCAGAAGATCGCCAGGCTGGCAATGGGTGGTGACGAACTCTTCGATGGCTGCAAAGCTTGGCAGATAAGTTGCGTCGCATCCATGTTCTTTGACTGCATCTGCAAGCTGTGCGGAAGAGATGCCTAAAGTATCTGTCTCACGCGCTGCATAGATGTCAGCAAGGATTACATGGTCTGCATGTGCGAGTGCTTCAGCAAATTCTGAGAATAATGCTTTTGTACGGGTATAAGTATGTGGCTGGAAAATACACCACAGTTTTTTATGTGGATAATGTGCAGCACTTTTCAGCGTTGCAGCAATCTCTGTCGGATGGTGTGCGTAATCATCAATGATGGTCACTCCGCCGACTTCACCTTTGTATTCAAAACGGCGGTCTGTTCCGTGGAAGGAAGCAAGACCTGTCTGGATCGTCTCCGCAGGAACACCAAGAATATCGGCAACTGCGATTGCCGCAAGTGCGTTATATACGTTGTGCTCACCGCCGACTGCAAGAACGAGATGTGCAACATTCTGTCCGTTTTTTACGACATCGAAAGAGGCATTGCCCTGTTCGTTATAAGTAATATTGGCTGCACTGTAATCCAGGGAAGCTTCTTTGCCAAAAGTGATAACACGACAGGAAAGATCGGAGGTGATCTCTTCAATTTTATCAATATCTCCGTTGATGACGAGAGTTCCGTTTTCCGGAAGAAGCTTAGCAAAAAGGTGGAAAGAATTACGGATATCGTCCAGGTCTTTAAAAAAGTCCAGGTGATCCGCATCCACATTCAGAATAATACCGATTTTCGGGAAAAAGTGCAGGAAACTGTTGGTATATTCGCATGCTTCCGTAATAAAAAGGTCAGGTCCGCCGACACGGATATTGCCTTCGATCGCTTTCAGGATACCGCCGACAGAGATTGTCGGGTCCAGGTCTGTTGCAAGAGCAATATGAGAAAGCATAGAGGTTGTGGTTGTCTTACCGTGTGTACCGGATATAGCAACCGGTGTCTTATAGTTAGTCATAAGCTGACCGAGTAATTCTGCTCTGGATAACATCGGAAGATTCTGACGCTTTGCTTCTGCAAATTCTTCGTTGTCTTCGTGGATCGCTGCGGTATAAACTACAAGGTCGATACCGTCTATAATATTGGAAGCTTTCTGACCGTAAAATACGGTTGCACCATTCTGAGACAGATGATCCGTAAGTGCCGATTCTTTGTTATCGGATCCGGATACTGTGAAGCCTTCTTCAAGAAGGATCTCAGCGAGTCCACTCATACTGATGCCGCCAATTCCGATGAAGTGGATATGGCAAGGCTGATTAAAATCAATTTTATACATAATGACACTTCCTGTTCTGTGAATTTGTTTCATAGTATTTGACTTACGTGCATAATTATAACATAGATAGGTCAAAAACCAAACCTTTTCTTTTTGTGATATTTCTATAAAAAAGATAGGTAAACAGAAATATTTTTGTAAAATATGTTCACTATATGTATGTAATATGTTATAATGAAAAAACCAGAATTACTGAGAAGGGGTGAAGACATGATAAAAAAGGAAATGATAGCAATGCTATTGGCAGGAGGACAGGGCAGCAGACTTGGCGTCCTGACTGCAAAAGTTGCTAAACCGGCTGTTGCATTTGGCGGCAAATACAGGATCATTGATTTTCCGCTGAGTAACTGTATCAACTCAGGAATCGATACAGTCGGTGTCCTGACCCAGTATCAACCACTCAGGCTTAATACACATATTGGAATTGGTATTCCGTGGGATCTGGACCGGAATATCGGAGGGGTGTCAATTCTTCCGCCGTATGAGAAGAGTACAAGCAGCGAATGGTATACAGGAACGGCGAATGCAATTTATCAGAATCTGGAGTATATGGAGACATTTAATCCGGATTATGTACTGATCTTATCGGGAGATCATATTTACAAGATGGATTACGAGGTCATGTTGGATTTTCACAAGGAGAATCATGCAGATGTGACGATCGCGGCAATGCCGGTTCCGATCGAAGAAGCAAGTCGTTTCGGAATCGTAATTACCGACGAAGACAAGAGAATCACCGAGTTTGAGGAGAAGCCGGCGAATCCGCGGAGCAATCTTGCGTCCATGGGAATTTATATTTTCAGCTGGCCGGTGCTCAAAGAGGCACTGATCAAGATGAAAGATCAGCCGGGATGTGATTTCGGAAAGCATATCATTCCGTACTGTCATGAAAAGAAGCAGAGACTGTTTGCATATGAATATAATGGTTACTGGAAGGATGTCGGTACATTGAGTTCTTACTGGGAAGCTAATATGGAACTGATCGACATTATTCCTGAATTTAATCTTTATGAGGAATTCTGGAAAATTTATACGAATAATTCAATTATACCGCCACAGTATATCTCAAAAGAAGCTGTGATCGACAGAAGCATCATTGGCGACGGAGCTGAGATATACGGCGAGATACATAACTGTGTGATCGGCGCAGGTGTTGTTGTTGGACAAGGCTGCGTGATCCGGGATTCGATCATCATGCAGGATGTTGCGATAGGAAATGACTGTGTGATCGACAAAGCGATCATTGCGGAGAATGTTAAGGTTGGAGATAATGTAACCCTTGGAATCGGCAATGAAGCACCGAACAAGCTCAGGTCTGATATCTACAATTCCGGACTGGTTACGATCGGTGAGAATTCTGTGATTCCGGCAGGAGTACAGATTGGAAAGAATACTGCGATCAGCGGTATTACCGTGAAGGAGGATTATGTACAGGGTGCTCTTGAAAGCGGCGGAGTATTGATAAAGGCGGGTGACAGATCATGAGAGCAGTTGGAATCATTTTAGCAGGCGGTAACAACAACAAGATGCGGGAGCTTACACAGAGGCGTGCAGTGGCAGCGATGCCGATCGCAGGAAGCTACCGGGCAATTGATTTTGCACTCAGCAATATGTCCAATTCGCACATTCAGAAGGTAGCAGTGCTTACTCAGTATAATGCACGTTCACTGAATGAACATCTGAATTCTTCCAAGTGGTGGGATTTCGGACGTAAGCAGGGTGGTCTTTATGTATTTACACCGACGATCACCGCAGACAATGGCTACTGGTATCGTGGAACGGCAGATGCGATCTATCAGAACCTGGATTTCCTGAAGAGGTGCCATGAACCTTATGTGATCATCACATCCGGTGATGCGGTTTACAAGATGGATTATAACAAAGTACTGGAATACCACATTGCCAAGAAAGCAGATATCACTGTGGTATGCCGGGATCTAGATCAGGGCGAGGATGCAACCCGTTTTGGCATTCTGAAGATGAATGAAAATATGCGGATCGAAGATTTTGAGGAAAAACCGATGGTGGCAAATTCCAACACGATTTCCACAGGAATCTATATCATCCGTAGACGTCAGCTGATCGATCTGATCGAGCATTCAGCTGAGGAAGACAGATATGATTTTGTAACGGATATCCTGATCAGATACAAGAATCTGAAAAAGATATACGGTTATAAGATAAAAGACTACTGGAGCAATATTTCCACGGTCGATGCCTATTATAAGACAAACATGGATTTCCTCAAACCGGAAGTCCGGAACTATTTCTTTAAGCAGCTTCCAAGTATTTATTCCAAGGTGACAGACCTGCCTCCGGCAAAATATAATCCGGGTGCGGTCGTTAAGAACAGCCTTGTGGCAAGCGGAAGCATTATCAACGGAACCGTTGAGAATTCGGTTCTGTTTAAAAAAGTGTTTGTTGGAAATAATTGTGTGATCAAAAACTCAATTATTTTAAATGATGTGTATCTTGGGGACAATACTTACATTGAGAACTGTATTGTAGAGAGCAGGGATACGATCCGTGCCAATACACGGCATGTTGGTGAAGATGGCGTGAAAGTAGTAATAGAAAAGAACGAAAGGTACGCATTATAAAAACTGAGGGGGACTTGTAAGAGTCCGGATCAGAAGGCATGCCGGTCAAATAAAGGAAAAGGAGCGGACCGGTATGTGCGTTACTGGAGAAAGGGGCTAGAAAGTTATGCAGATTACAGATGTACGCGTGCGCAAAGTAGCAAAAGAAGGAAAATTAAAGGCAGTAGTATCAATTACAATGGACGAAGAATTTGTCGTTCACGATATTAAAGTCATTGAAGGGGAAAAAGGACTTTTCATTGCAATGCCGAGTAAGAGAGCACTGGATGGGGAATATCGTGATATTGCGCATCCAATCAATTCCGGTACAAGAGACAGAATCCAGAAGATCATTCTGGACAAGTATGCGGAAGTACTGGAAGAGACTGACGACGCGGAAACTGCAGAAATCTAAGTACAGAAAAATACTGAAAACAAAAATCCCGGAGACTGGAAGTAAAACCAGTTCTCCGGGATTTCTATATTTTGAGAAATGATATTTCTACGACGGTCAATCGCGCATAAACTGATCGATCACATAGAGAACTCCGTCATCATCATTTGATTTTGTGATAAAATCTGCTTTTTCACGGACCAGTGGCTGTGCATTTTCCATTGCCACTCCAAGACCTGCGGTTTCGATCATAGTCAGGTCGTTGTATCCGTCACCGCAGCAGATCATTTCATCAGCAGTCAGACCGATGCTGGTAAGAAGCTTCAGAAGAGAGGCGGCTTTGTCTACATTCTTTGGAACAATTTCGAGGAAAAATGGATCCGAACAGTAAACATCGATATAACCATGGAAATGAGCGGACATTTCCTCTTTAGCAGCAGCGATGCTATCCGGTTCTCCGGTCAGGAGAAATTTATTGTTTGGAAATGTGGATACTTTCTCGCAGAAATTATCAATTTGTACAATTGGTAAATGGTTGATCCGGGATTCTAATTCGGAATATTTTGTCGGGGTAAATCCGGACAGGAGCTGTCCATCCTCATAAGCCAGAATATCAACCGGGTAGTTGGAAGCGATTCGGTAGATATCCGGAATCACGTCCTGCGGAAGTGTTTTGTTGTAAATGACCTGGCCGGTGCGGCAGTCAGTGATCCGTGCTCCGTTGAAGGATAGGATATAGCTTCCGTAACGTTCCAGATGGAGCTGCCTGGCAAGGGGAACCACGCCGTATGTAGGGCGATCGCTTGCAAGAACAACTTTTTTTCCGGCTTCCTGGATCTCGATCAGAGCCTTTAACGTTGGTGGAGTGATTTCTTTCCTGGAGTTGGTAAGTGTTCCGTCCAGGTCAAGAACAAGTATCTGATATTTCATGTCTTACCTCTCTTAAAACTTCATCTGTCTGAGTACATCAATGATCTCAGGAAATTCCATACCGTGGGAAGCTTTGACCAGAATGGTATCATCTTTTTTGACAACATTCCGGATTTTTCCCAGGAAGTCCTGTTTGGTTTTAAAGTAAAGTACGGCACTGCTCTTTGCACAGGCTTTTGCACCTTCATATGCGTGGTGGGAAAGTTCTCCGATACAGCAGATCACATCAATGCCGATCTCGGCAGCATGTGCGCCGGTATTGTAGTGAAGTTCATTCTCCTTATCACCAAGCTCATACATATCGCCCATTACAGCTACGGTTCTTCCTGTTGCGGTAGAAAGTACATCCAGAGAAGATTTCATGGAAACCGGATTAGCGTTGTAGCAATCATCGATGATCAAAAGAGATCCTGTGTCGATCAGATTGGTACGTCCGGCAATCGTCTTCAGGGAAGAGATCCCGGTCTGGATTTCCTCCAGAGTAAGTCCAAGCTTCATGCCGACACATGCTCCGGCGAGAGCATTATAAACCATGTGATTTCCAGGTACCGGGATATGTACGTTGATTTCACCAAGTGGAAGGTGGAGTACAGCGTCAGTTCCGCGAAGTCCCTGACTTACGATTCCGTCAGCATAGGCATCCAGCTGGTCTGAAAGACCGAAGAAAACAGGCTTTTTCCCTTGTACCTCTGCGACTGTGGAAAGTTTGTCGTCATCTCCGTTTAAGATGACAGAAGCATTTGGACGTAGATGATCAAAAACTTCGGTTTTGGCTTTTAAGATTCCGTCGCGGCTTCCGAGATTTTCCATGTGTGCAAGACCGATGTTGGTGATTACACAGATATCCGGCTGGCTGATGGATGCAAGTTCATGCATCTCTCCGAAATGGTCAATTCCCATCTCCAGGACAGCGACTTCATGTTCTTCGGTAAGATTGAAGATGGTAAGCGGAAGTCCGATTCCGTTGTTAAAGTTTCCCTCTGTCTTAAGAACATTGTATTTCCGGGAAAGGACAGAGGCAATCGTCTCTTTGGTGCTGGTCTTGCCAACACTTCCGGTGATGCCGACAACCTTGATGTCAAGCTGCATGCGGTAAAACGCTGCGATATCACGAAGTGCTTTTTCGCAGGATTCTACATGAATGCAGGGACAGGTAAGGGAAGAAGGATCTTCTTCTGTAAGAGTAGCAAGTGCACCCTGTTCCATAACCTGTGGGATAAAGGTGTGGCCGTCTACACGGGCTCCTTTGAGTGGGACAAAAAGAAATCCCGGTGCTGCTTTCCGGCTGTCGATTGCAACGCCGGTAATCTCTTTTTCAAGAAAACTGCTGTCACCATGGAAGGTTCCATGGCAGGCAGCGGTTATATTTTTTAATGTCATATTTTTCATCGGTAATACCTCTTTTCAAATTGTAACCTAGTCATCAGCACTCATGCGGTCAAGAAGCTGTTTCTTTACTTCATAAAGTCTTGGAGACAGATCGATATACATCTGGTGAGGATTGAAGAGTCGTTTGGATTCATCCCACAGGGTATCTTTTTCCTGACGGCAGTAAGCGGCAATCTCTTTGACAGACGGGGAAGTGTAGACACATTCACCGTTGATGAAGATTGGCTGCATCATTTCGCGGACGGTATAGGTTCCGGCTTTCATCTTTGTCTTTTTCCATGTCTCGCTTGGATCAAAGAGGAGAAGATCTTCCTCCGGATTGATTTCTTCGTCTACAAAGCAGATATAATCAGCTTTCATCTTGCCGGTTTCTTTTTCGTAAATACGGTAAACCGTCTTGTTGCCCGGATTGGTGATCTTTTCTGTGTTCTCAGAAAGTTTGATTTTAGGTTCGAACTCACCATTCTTATTCTGGATGGCAGCGAGCTTATATACACCACCGAATGAAGGACAGTCTTTGGAGGTGATCAGATTGGTTCCGACACCCCATGAATCGATCGCTGCGCCCTGCATCTTGAGGTCGTGGATCAGATATTCATCAAGGTCGTTGGATGCGCAGATCGTTGCTTCTTCAAAGCCGGCCTCATCCAGCATTTTACGTGCTTTTTTGGACAGGTAGGCAAGATCGCCGCTGTCAAGACGGATACCAAGCTTTCTCGGGCTGATGCCGGCATCTTTCATCTCCTGGAAGACACGGATCGCATTCGGCACACCGGATTTTAAGGTGTCGTAAGTATCGACAAGAAGGGTACATCCTTCAGGATAAAGATCTGCATAGGCTTTAAATGCGGTATATTCATCCGGGAAACTCATGATCCAGCTGTGTGCATGGGTTCCCATAACCGGAACGTCAAAAAGCTTGCCGGTAAGTACGCAGGAGGTTCCCACGCAGCCGGCGATCACGGCAGCACGTGCGCCGTATAATCCGGCATCCGGTCCTTGGGCACGGCGAAGCCCGAATTCCATAACACCGGTATTACCGGCAGCGTATACGATACGGGAAGACTTGGTCGCGATCAGACACTGGTGGTTCAGAATGTTCAGGATTGCGGTTTCCACAAGCTGAGCTTCCATGATCGGGGCAACGACTTTGAGGATCGGCTCCTTTGGGAAGATCAGGCTTCCTTCCGGAATTGCGTAAATGCTTCCGGTAAAGTGATAGCCGCTCAGATACTGAAGAAAATCTTCAGAAAAAATGTGGAGACTGCGAAGGTAATCCACATCATCATAGCTGAAGTTCAGATTTTTCACGTACTCAATAACCTGTTCAAGTCCGGCTGCGATTGCATAACCGGAAGAAAATGGGTTGGAACGGTAAAATACATCAAAAATTACGGTAGGATTGTCCTGCTTATCGTAATAACCCTGCATCATAGTCAGTTCGTATAAGTCTGTAAGTAATGTTAAATTTTTAGAATGCATAATCGTACCTCTTTTCTGTTATAGGTTTAGATCAGACTGGCGTTTTTCTTAATTGTGTCCTGAATAAGATCATGACAATAGATTCCAAGATGTTTTCTTGTCTCTTTATCCAGTTCTTTTGGATAGATTGGTTTGCCGTATTCGATGACGACATGTACTTTTTTTACACGTGGGAAATGTGCTTCAAAAATGTCAGCAGTATTGTTCATGCTGATCGGAATGATCGCACACCCGGTCTTTTCGGCAATTTTAAGTGCACCGTCACGGAATGGAAGCATAGAAAGCTCTTCGCCATTGTTGCGGGTTCCTTCCGGGAAAATGCAGATGGAAATGCCATTTTTTACATAATCAATTGCCTGAAGGATCGTCTTCAGACCTTCTCTCATATTGTCTCTGTCAAGGAAGAGACAGTACAGATTCTTCATCCATGTGGAAAGAAGCGGAATCTTTTCCATTTCTTTTTTGGCAACATAACCGGTCAGACGCCTGCACCGGCTGTAAGTAAGGAGAATATCAAAATAACTGCGGTGGTTGCCGATAAAGAGTACCGGTTCATCCGGAACATTTTCTTCACCGATCACGGTTGTCGTGACACCGGTCATCTTAAGAATCACTTTAAAGCCCCACTGAACGATGCGCAGAGAACTGATATCTTTGGCTCTGCGATTGAATTTACCAATGATCCATTCCACCAGAAAAACCGGAATGGACAGGATCAGGTAAAGAATTAAAAAGACTGCGATACAGATAAATCGTATCATTACCCCAAAATCCTCTCTTTCATTGTATAAAGTAACATACTTTTCTTCGATTATACTATTCGAGGCATGAAAATACAAGGAAGATAATATGATAATAAAGAGACAAAAAAATGGAAAAGTTTGTGAATAATTATGAGAATAAAATGCCGTGTGACAGGGGTGATCTGGATGCTGATTTTCCTTGGCGGCTGTCAGGTCATGGAAAAAGAGGAAGCGGGTGGAAAAATGCTGGAATATTCCATTGTGGATGAGAAAAAAGTTCCGGCGGAAATGACCGAACGCATTGCCGAGATGGAAGAAACCCCATTTCAGATCATGTATGTGCAAGGAGACCGGCTGTATGTCGGACAGGGGTATGGGAGACAGGAAATGGAGGGATATGCGATCCGGGTTGATGGCTGTACGGAAGAAAAAGATGTGATCTGTGTACAGACAACACTTCTGGGACCGGGAAGTGACGAGACAGAAAAAGATGGGGAGGAGATGGGAAATATCTGTATGCGGGAAGATGGATTTTCCCAATACCCATATGTTGTCCTGGAAATGGCAAAAAGCGAAAAACCGGTGATATTTGAGTAGGAGGCTGACTATGGAACTGATAAGAAAACAGGTACGCATGAATCAGATGGGCAAAACAGTGACGGATCAGTTTATGATCGGTGGGGATTATAATGTACCAGATGCGAAAAGTGACGTGGGAAGAGTGCTTTCCGGTGAGGGAAGTCTGCGGATTGAAGAGACAAGAAGAGTGGAAAATTATCTCCGTGTGACGGGAAAACTGAATTTTAAAGTTTTGTATGTGACAGATTCGGGAGATCCGCGTCCCGGAGCTTTGGAGGGAATGATTCCGTTTGAGGAAATGGTCTACATGGAGGAAGAGAACGGAGAAGGCGAAGACATTGTGCAAGTTCAGCGGGTGGAATGCGGGGTATCACTGATCCATTCGAGAAAGCTTGCGGTAAAAGCGCTTGCGGAAATGACGGTACATACAGAGCAGATCACAGAAAAACAGGTGACACTTGATGTGGATGGGGAAGAGGGAATCTATCTGAAAAAATGTCCGGTGGAGCTGCTGCAGCTGTTTACCGCGAAGAGAGACATTTACAGGATCAAAGAGGAGATTAAGATACCGGGGACCAAAGAGAATATCGGAACGCTCTTGTGGACAGAGGTAAGCTCCCGGAAAATGGATACCAGACTTGTGCAGGATGCTATGCTGATAAATGGAGAATTACAGATCTTTGTTCTCTATGAATCTCAGGAGGGCAAGACAGACTGGGTGGAGCAGACGGTTCCTTATGAGGGGCGGATCGAGTGTGCCGGCGCAGAAGAAGGTATGTATCATCATGTCTATGACCGGCTGGATGATATCAGTGTGGAAGTGCGGATGGATGAGGACGGTGAGATGCGTGCGCTTGGCATTGAAGCGGCACTTCAGGTTCGTCTTTTTGTCTATGGGGAAGAAAAGCTGGAGCTTTTAGAGGATGCGTATTCCCTTGATAAAAAATGTGTTTTGGAGACAGAAGAAGTTGTTGTTGAGGAGCTTCTGATGCAGAATCATTCAAAAAGTAAGATCACAGAACGATTAAGTCTGCCGGAGCTGAAAGATGAGATCCTTCAGGTGTGCCACAGCAGCGCAGACCTGCAGATAGAAAAAATGGAAGTGCAGGATGGAGGAATTCTGGCAGAGGGGATTTTAAATGTCAGCTTTCTGTATGTAAAGGCAAATGATGAAGTACCATTTGGTGTGTGGAAGGGGATGGTTCCGTTCTCGGCAATGCTTGAATGCCGGGAAGGAAGCAGCGATATGAAATATGACGTCACATATGCAGTGGAGCAGCTTGCGGTAGATCTTGCCGGAAATGATGAAGTAGAGATCAAAGCGGTCGTGGCGTTCAGGAGCTTCATGCGAAAAGCGGAAAAAATACAGATGGTGACAGAGGCTGCACTTGTGGATTATGAAAAAGAAGAGCGGATGAACCAGCCGGGAATTGTGGGATATATCGTAAAAGACGGAGATGATCTGTGGAGCCTGGCAAAGAAATATTCGACCACAGAAGAAAGCATTCTGCTTAATAATGAATTATTATCAAAAGAATTGAAAACGGGTGATAAAATATTGATTTTTCGGGAGAGTTTGAGTATACTATAGTAATGAAATGATGTATACAAGATACAAAAAAAGGTCGAAAAAATACAATAAGGAGATACACGCATGGATAAACTGGAGTTAAAAGCACTTGGGAAGATCAATCTTGGACTTGATGTGCTGGGGCGGCGGGAGAATGGTTATCACGATGTGCGCATGGTCATGCAGACGCTGTATCTGTACGATAATGTGACGCTGCAAAAGAAGTCGGCCCCAGGTATCGAGATCGATTCAAATCTTTTTTATCTGCCGAATGATGAGGACAATATTGCATGGAAAGCGGCAAAGCTTCTGATCGATGAATTTGATATCAAAGACGGGATCAGAATCCATCTGGACAAGCATATACCGGTTGCAGCGGGAATGGCAGGCGGAAGTTCCAATGCTGCGGCAGTGCTTTACGGAATGAACCAGATGTTCCGGTTGGGACTTTCTCAAAATGAGCTGATGGAAAGAGGCGTGAAGCTTGGGGCGGATGTTCCTTACTGCATTATGCGCGGAACGGTACTAGCAGAAGGAATCGGGGAAAAACTGACGCCGCTTCCTCCGATGCCGAAATGTCAGATTCTGATCGCCAAGCCGCCGATCAGTGTATCGACAAAGATGGTTTATGAAAAGCTGGATTCCTGTGAAATCAAGGAGCATCCGGATATAGATGGTATCCTGGACGGATTGAAGAACCAGGATCTTGAGCAAGTGGCAGCATCCTTGGGTAATGTGCTGGAAAAGGTTACGGTTGAAGCATATCCGGTCATTGCACAGATCAAAGAATGTATGATGGAAGCAGGTGCTCTTGGGGCGATGATGAGTGGAAGCGGTCCGACTGTATTTGGGATTTTCAGGGATCGCAGGACAGCGAAGGAAGCATTTACAAAAGTAAAAGCACAGAATCTGGCAAAACAGATTTATCTTGCAAATGTGCATAACGTCAGGAGGAGATAAGAATGGATATGGATTTTGAAGTAAATATGAATGAATACCTGCCGTTGAGAGATGTTGTGTTCAATACACTTCGGAAGGCAATTTTAAGAGGAGAACTGAAGCCAGGAGAACGGCTGATGGAGATCCAGCTTGCCAACAAGCTTGGAGTAAGCCGCACCCCGATCCGTGAAGCAATCCGTAAACTGGAGCTGGAAGGTCTGGTTCTGATGATTCCGCGAAAAGGGGCAGAAGTGGCACAGATCACAGAGAAGAATATGCAGGATGTGCTGGAAGTCAGAAAGGCACTGGAAGAGCTTTCCGTACAGCTTGCGTGTGAACGGATCACGCCGGAGCAGGTTGAAGAAATGAAGATGGCAGCTGAAGATTTCCGTAAAGTCTTAAAGAGTGGTGATGTGACGAAGATCGCTGAAGCAGATGTAAAATTCCATGATATTATCTTTGCCGCAACCAATAACCAGAGACTGATCACGCTGCTGAATAACCTGCGGGAACAGATGTACCGGTTCCGCGTAGAATACCTGAAGCAGAAGGAATGTTATCCACAGCTCCTGGAAGAACATGATAAGCTGATCGCACTGATTTCGGGTGGAGAGGTTGAAGAGGCATGTGAGCTTATGGGATGTCATATTGACAATCAGGCCTCTACAGTATCGGATGTTATCCGGAGAGATCAGGTAGAATATCACAGATAAAAATGTATAGTTTTCCATATGTTGTCAATACTCCTGGTATCAAAGACAGGAGGTACATACGAAAATGAAAAAAATAAAAGCAGTGGCGCTGGTACTGATCATGATTCTGTGTGGTGCGGCATTTGCAAGGGGAATGCAGGTGGAAGCGAAGGCGAATGCAGTGCAGGAAAAGTTATCCGGTGAGGTGTTCCGCTTTCATGTGCTTGCCAACAGTGACAGCAAAGAAGACCAGGAACTTAAGATGAAGGTGAAAGAGGCTGTTGTAGATTATATGTGTGAGAATCTTTCGGATGCAGGGAATGCAGCGGAGGCGAAAGCATGGGCGATCCGCCACAAAGAAGAACTGATCCGGACGGCCAGGGAAGTCTTGCAGGAAGAAGGATGTAACGATCAGATAACAGCTGAGGTCGTGCGGTGTGAATTTCCGGACAAAACTTACGGAGACATCACCTTTCCCGCAGGCTGGTACGATGCACTCCGGATCAAGATCGGAAAGGCACAGGGGCACAACTGGTGGTGTGTTCTTTATCCGAATCTCTGTTTTATGGATTCTGTCCATGCAATTGTTCCCAAAGAAGGGAAGGAAGAGCTGCGGAGTGTGCTGACGGATGAAGAGTATGCGATGATCGTAAAAGGCACACCGGTAAAAATCAAATGGTTTTTCTTGCAATTGACGGAGTAAATGTGTAGAATATACTTCAACGAAGATGGCAGGAAAATTTGTTTCGCCTAAGGTAAAGGAAAGTTTAATGACGGATATACTTGTAAAATTATTTGTAAAAGATTATAAAGATGTAGAAAAGGTGTCTGTCCGTACAGCATATGGAGTGCTGGCAAGCGGAGTAGGCATCTTTTGTAATGTTCTGCTGACGATTGCGAAGATGGTGATAGGAATCCTTCTTCACAGTGTGTCTGTTACTGCAGATGCATTTAACAACTTATCGGATGCAGGTTCTTCGATCATTGGAATGATCGGAGTGAAGATGGCAGAAAAACCGGCAGACAAGGAGCATCCTTTTGGGCATGGCAGGCTGGAATACATAGCGGCACTGATCGTATCCTTTCTGGTGATCGAAGTTGGATTTACCTTTTTCAAAAATGCGATCGTGAAGATCCGGGAGCCGGAAGAGTTAAAATTCAGTCTGGTGTCGATCCTGATCCTGGTGTTGTCCATAGGTGTGAAGCTGTGGCTTGCGATGTTTAACCGGAAACTTGGTGAAAAGATTTCTTCCCAGGTGATGATGGCGACGGCAGCAGATGCACTTGGAGATGTGATCACGACAGCAGCGACGATCCTGTCGGTTGTATTCTGGCGGATCACAGGGATCAATATCGATGGCTTTGTCGGACTTGGTGTTTCACTGGTCGTTATGTGGGCCGGATTTGGGATTGCGAAGGATACGCTTGAGCCGCTGATCGGAATTCCGGCGACATGGGAAGATTATGAGAAGATCAAGCATTTTGTGGAAAAATACGCTGGAATCGAGGGCAGCCATGATCTGGTGATCCATAATTACGGACCGGGAAGAAGTATGGCGATCATTCATGCAGAGGTTCCGAATGATGTCCCGATTGATGTATCCCATGAGATCATTGACCGGATTGAGAGAGAGGCAATGGAACAACTGGGGATCTCGCTGACAATTCATATGGATCCGGTGGAGACTCGTAATGAAGAAGTACTTCAGGCAAAACATGAGACAGAAAAAGCTGTGGAAGCACTGGATCCGAGATGCAGTATCCATGATTTCCGCATGGTGAATGGAGAAAAACAGATCAATCTCATTTTTGATTTTGTCATTCCGAGAGAGTATTCTGAGGAAAAAGGGAATGAACTGACACTGACTTTGATGGACCGACTGCAGCATCATAACCCAAAGTATCAGTGTGTTATCACATTAGACAGAAGTTATGTGGAAGAACAGAGGTAAAAGAGATGTATACATTTGAAAGCAGAGTACGATTCAGTGAAGCAGACCATACGGAGCTTCTGACATTACCGGGGCTTGTTAATTATTTTCAGGACTGTAGTACTTTTCAGTCTGAGGATATCGGATATGGCGTGGAATCACTGAAAAAAAGCGGGCAGGCATGGATTCTTTCCGCATGGCAGATTGTAGTAAACCGTTATCCGAAGCTCGGGGAATATATCAGGGTGTCCACCTGGGCAACGGATTTTACCGGACTTTTCGGACTTCGTAATTTTAAGATGGAGGATGAAGCAGGCGAGATGACAGCCTGGGCCAATTCGGTCTGGGTATATATGGATATGAAAAAAGGAAGACCATGCAGACCGGCGAAAGAAGAGGTCGAGGCTTATCGGCCGGAAGCACCACTGGATGTAGAGTTTGCGCCGCGTAAGATCGTGCTTCCAAAAGAACTGGAAGATGGAGAAAGTTTTCCGGTAAGACGTCATCAGATCGACACAAACGAGCATGTCAATAACTGCCAGTATATCCAGATGGCAATTGATGTGGTGCCGGAATGTGAGCGTGCCGGACAGATCCGGGTAGAATATAAAAAATCCGCAGTTATGGGTGATATTATTTATCCAAAGATGGCGGTAGAGGAACAGAGAAAAATAGTGGAACTTTGTGATGCGGAGGGAAATCCGTATGCGGTAGTAGAATTCAAGGAGAAATAAGAGATGGAATTAGGAAAAAAACAGATGCTTACGGTAGTAAAGGTAGTTGATTTCGGAGTATATCTGGGAGATGACAGAGAAAAGGTTCTTCTTCCGAAGAAGCAGGTTCCGGCAGGAATCGAACCGGGCGATCCGATTGAGGTGTTTTTGTATAAGGATTCTTCTGACCGTCTGATCGCAACGGTAAATGAACCGAAGCTTACACTGGGAGAAAGTGCAATCCTGAAGGTAGTGCAGGTAGGCAAATTCGGTGCCTTCCTGGACTGGGGACTGGAAAAGGATCTGTTCCTACCATTTAAGGAGCAGACTTATAAGGTGAAACCGGGGGATGAATGTCTGGTAGGACTTTATATTGATAAGAGCCAGAGACTCTGTGCGACCATGAAGGTATATGAGTATCTGACCAGTGATTCTCCTTATCAGAAGGATGATCAGGTAGAGGGAATCGTTTACGAAGTGAGTGATAATTTTGGGGCTTTCGTTGCAGTGGACGGAAAATATTCTGCGCTTGTGCCAAAGAGAGAAGCACCGAAAAGTCTAAGACCGGGAATGAAGATCCATGCGAGAGTGACAGAAGTAAAACCGGATGGAAAGCTGAATTTAAGTGTCCGTGAGAAAGCATTTATCCAGATGGATAAGGATGCGCTTCTGGTACTGGCGCGTCTGGAAGAAAAGGGCGGAGTCCTTCCGTTTAACGATAAAGCAGATGCGGAGGTGATCCGTGCGGAGTTTGATCTGAGCAAGAATGCATTCAAGCGTGCAGTCGGACATCTGTATAAAGAGCGTAAGATCGAGATCCGTAAGGACAGTATTGTTTTGAAATAGACATTGTGATTATGCACAAAAAACAGACTGTTAAATTGTTCACAATGCCCAAAACGCTGATTTGAAAAAAACCCCTTGATTTTCAAAAAAAAATTGTATATATTGAGGGGGTAAAAGATAGGAAGAGATAAAAGAAAAGGAGTGTACATCATGAAGGTACAGAATATTACAAACATTGATAAGTTTTTTGAAGTAGTAGACAGCTGCAAAGGAAAAGTAGAACTTGTAACAGGAGAAGGCGACAGACTGAATCTGAAATCTAAACTTTCTCAGTATGTTTCTATGGCAAATATTTTCTCTAACGGAGAGATTCCGGAACTGGAAATCATTGCATACGAAAAAGAAGACATCGATAAACTGGTTAACTTCATGATCAATGGCTAATTTATATAAATACCAGGAATAGTGAGAAGCAGGAATCAAAGTGATTTGGTTCCTGCTTTTTTGTGTATACGATGAGCCAAGTGCAGATTTGTGCTTGCACAAGGATCTGCATTTGGCGAATGTACATCATCGAGCTGTTAAGCGAGATGGTGTACAAAGTATACAAATCGAGTAGGAGTCAGCCTACTCGATTGTGGAGAGAGACGGTCTGCGAGGGGGAGGTTGTGTGGCGGATTTAGAAAAAGAATAGGTGTGAAGTCCATTGCACAATAAGTGCCTTCACACCTATTCTTTTTCTAAATTCGCCCTCAAGACTTTGGGCGCAGACCTGGCGGCTGCTAAACATAAAAATTCAGGAAACTATAGAGAGATAGTTTCCTGGTATATGGGAGAGGGTATTTATATTGAGGGTGGGTTAGGTTAGTTTGCGCGTAAAGATTCAATAAATGGTGTCAGGAGGAATTCGCCGTATTGAAGCAGGGAGAAGCTTCTCTGGGTGAGACACCAGGAGTAGGTGAGACCGATCTGGGCAGAGGTGATCATCTGGGAGAGCTCGACGTAGGAGTAGTCTGACTTTAGTTCTCCACATTTGATCCCGTCGAAAAGGATCTTGCGCAGAATTTTATAATAATTGCGATCCGGGTTTAAAATATGTCTGGTTCCGGTAGTAGCTACCTGAAGACCGTAGAGGGACGCAAAGAGATCCATATATGGTGAGTGCTCCAGGTTATTCAGCACAAAATGGTTGAAGGCGAGCAGCAGATCGGCGGCTGGAAGCGTCCGGTCACAGGTCTGAAGCCAGCTATCATAGTCACTGTCGTAGGAATAGGCGAGGCTGAAGAGAAGCTCGTCTTTTCCGCGAAAATGATGATAGAAGGTGCTGCGGGATTTGCCGGAAAGCTCAATGATCTGGGAAATCGTAGTTTCATCATAGCCCTGTTTTGTGAAAAGCTTCCATGCTGCATCCATGATGTCCTGTTTTGCATGTCGTTTGCCGTGCGTTGTCATAATTGATCGTTCCTGCCTTCTTAAAAGTATTGAAGCTATTGTAACACAGGGATGTGGAGAGTGCAATGTTTTGTTTCTGCATACATTTTATTGAAAATGTCCATATAAGGATAATATGGTTGACTTTATTTGAACACTTTAGTAGAATGAAGGATATAAAAAGCAGAACGTAGTTCGGAATACAGTATCTTTTTAGACCGTAGTACGAAAACGAACTACAGTGCTTTTGGAGGTGTAAGATGGAAAAATTAAAACTTGCAGCCGGCATGACAGGAGAACAGAAGCGTTATGCGGTTGAAGCGGCACTGCTTCTGGGATTTCAGACAGAGACAGCTACATTTCCGGTGATCACAGCGGACGGTGAGATTCCGGTGCCGAAGAATATGGAAGAGCTGAAAGCCCTGTGGAAAAAGAGTACAGGGGAGGTGCCGGAAGAGTACGAATCAGCATCAAAGCATACAGGTCCGATCTTTGATCTGGATTTCCGTAAGGAAAAAGGGCTGGAGACGATGCTTCAGAAAGGGGATTTCCTGAAAGACGAGAATCAGGATCTTCTTCCGGATGTGTTGGATGTGAAGATTGTACTTCCGGAGGATGCAGATGATGCGATGCTCGTTGCAGCATGTAACCTGGCATGGCGTTTTGGTATGGAGACAACCGGATATAAAGGAAATATTACGGCAGATGCAGCTTATACAGGCAACCGGCTCGTTCTGGAAAAAGCAGAGCAGACAGAGCTTGTACGGGAAAAAGAAGGAGAAAGTGTAAAAGTATCTCTTCGCGGTGACGGAGAGGAACTAATTGCATTTACCTCCAGCCTCTGTATGGAATTTCCACAGATCAATGGTCAGAGAAGCTGGAAAGACCTGCTGATGGATATGGTGGATGACTTTGTACTGCGCAGCGCAGATGGACAGCTTGCAGCTTTGAAAGCGATGCAGAAAGAGCAGACAGGAGAATACGAAGTGTACGGATCTCCGCTCTGGAATGATACACAGAAAAAAGAAGCCGGGGATGCAAAGATATATAATTACAAATCCGGACAGAAGATGTACGAGAAGGTGTATGAGCTTCCGTGGGAAGTGGAAGTTTTTGAAAAACTTCTGGAAGAAAAGGTTTATCCGCAGATTAGGAAAGGAAGCAAGGTAAAGATTACCGGTGCGGTAAGTGAAAATATAAAAGTACGCCAGAAGATAAAAGAAAAAATCGAAGACAGAATCCAGATGTTAGGTGCCAAGCCTGAGGATACCTCTGTTATCTGTGCATACAAACAGGGATATTCCTGGATCGTTGAAGAGATGCTTCCGGTGATGAAGGAAGCGCAGGCAGATCAGGTTGAGATTTATTTCAAACCGTTCCTGCCGGAAGATCAGACAGACTGGCTGGATGAGAACGGTGCAACCCCGTCCTATCACAATCTGAATGCAGACACTCCGGACAAGTGGTATGATCTTCCGATCCGCTATCTGCAGGAACTGTATCCGGTAGAAGATATTCTGGTAAAAGAGCTTGGAATTGAAAGAGATAAAGTCATTTTCAAAGCTTATGAAGGCGAAGAAGATATCACTTATCTCTGCAAGGGGATCAAGGACGAAAAGGTCTGCTGTGAGGATACTTACAAAGCAGTCTGGTCGGAAAGACCATATATGGATGAATATCCGCAGATGGGAAAGGTTCATCCGGCAACCGGTTATGTAAAAGCAGAGATTGACGGACAGGAAGTATTTTATCAGACCGTCCGTACCGATATGGAAGAGATCTGGGATGTTTACCAGAAGGAAGTTCTTCCGGATTGCAGACGATATATTGAGGAAAAGACAGGCGGAAAGATTTCCGCAGACCTGCAGCCGTTCTTCCATGACCTGCGTCTGGACGTGACCGCAAGTGAACCGGACTATGCGACCGGATCAAGAGAGGATCTGATCTCTTCACTGGATGCTTTGCATGAAGATATGTATTTTGTCGGAAGCGACTATTTTAAAAATTACGGTGTGAAGAAAGCAGATGTCATGCTGGATGCGCCGGGACTGATCCTTCCGGTGATCCATGAAAAAGAAGGCAGACCGGTATTTAAAGTGACACTGACCGAGCCGTTAAAAGAAGAAGCATGCATTGTAAAAGATGGAAAAACGGTTCTTTTACAGAGAAAACGGGAAGAAGCAGATGCATGGATTCGTGCTATTTCATGGGAAAATGATAATTTTACTTTCCATATCCGCACAAATGGGGTACAATCTAATGTATTACACACTTACTCAACATTGTGGTCAAAGGGTGTACTAGCAGAGTGTGAAAGTGTTGCAGCAGGTACGAAGCTTTTGTTTGAAAGTGAGCAGGGCGAGATACAGTATGTAGCACTTACACCGGAAAGAGAAGAAAAACCAAAGACGAAACGGATTGAAGAGATTGACCTGCATGAGCATGAACTGATCGGATATGATACTTACCGTGAGATCATCGAAGAATTGAAGCAGGTTCCTGGAATCGAAGTGTTCCGGACTGCGGTATCTTATACAGGACGTGAACTCTATGCAGTATGGATCAAACCGGAATACGAAGGCTATCTGTCCATGACGAAGCGTATATCAAGAATTCCTGGCGAGATGATCAATGCAAGACATCATGCAAATGAAGTATCTTCGACAAATGCAGCATTTATCCTGATCAAGAAGCTGCTGACAGAAGATGTTTACAAAGATTTACCGGATAAACTGAATCTGGTGATCGTTCCGATGGAAAATGTGGATGGTGCGGCAATCCATTATGAATTGCAGAAAGAGCATCCAACCTGGAAATTCCATGTGGCAAGATTTAATTCGCTTGGAAAAGAGTTCTACTATGAACATTTCCAGCAGGATACGATCCACAGCGAGGCGATGGGATTAACCCGTATTTATGACCGGTATGTCCCGGATATGATCGTGGACAATCACGGAGTACCGAGTCATGAATGGGAGCAGCAGTTTTCAGGTTATACCTCCCCGTCTTACAAAGGCTTCTGGCTTCCGAGATCTCTGCTTTATGGTTATTTCTGGTATGTGACCAATCCAGAGTACAAGGACAATTACCCGGTCAATAAGGTAATGGAAGATGTGATTGCAGACAAGATTGCCGAGTATCCGGAGATGAGAGAATTGAACCGTGAATGGAGTGCTCAGTTTGAAAAATATGCACATGCATGGATGCCGAAATTGTTCCCGGCAAACTATTATAAAGAAATGATCAACTACTGGATCCCGTTCGCGGCAGATCCAAACCATCGTTATCCGTCGATCCGTTTTCCGTGAATCACAACGGTTGCTTATACTAGCGAGGTTGCAGATGAGACCGCACAGGGTGAATACCTGAATTTGTGTGCAAGGGCTCATGTGGCACATGACGAGGCGACTATCCGGATGTTGATGGAAGCAGTGCATGTGATGGAATGTCATCTGGAAGAGCAGGATGGACAGATTTTGACCAGTTACATAAGACAGCGTCCGATGATTGTCAAAGTGACTGGAAAAAATAAATAACTTTTTAATATTTTTCTAAAGGAGGAGTTAGGTATGGAACTCATCAAATTACTTGGCGTGTTGATCGTAATCGTTGGATTCGCGCTGAAACTGGATTCAATCCTCATCATTTTCCTGGCCCTTATTACAACAGGGATTGTTGGAGGACTTGGAGTGGGCGGACTACTGGAAACAATCGGTACAAACTTTGTAGCGAACAGAAGTATGGCGATTTTTATCATGATTCTGCTTGTTACAGGTACTCTTGAAAGAAACGGTCTGCGTGAAGCAGCCGCAAACCTGATCAGAAAGGTTAAGAGTGCGACAGCAGGTAAACTGGTTGCTGTATATGGTATTCTGAATGCACTGTTTGGAGCATTTAATGTCAGTTTCGGTGGTGTAGCCGGATTTATCCGTCCGGTACTTCTTCCGATGGAAGAAGGTGCGATCACCAACAAATTTGGCAAAGCAAATGAGGATCACGTGGACGAGGCAAAAGGACTTTCCGTTGCAATGCAGAACTTCACATGGTTCTTCTTCCAGGTACTGTTCGTAGGTGGAGCAGGTGGAATCCTCGTACAGACAACACTTGCTGGTCTTGGATATGAAGTAGAACTGATCGACCTTGCCGCAGTTGAAATCCCGGTAGCATTAGTCGCACTGGCTGTTTCTTGCATTTTTGTTATCGTGAAAGACAACCGACTGATGAAGAAATATTACGGGAAATCAGCAGATACTAAGAAGTAGAGGGAGGAAGACAGATGAGTAATTTAAAATTTATACAGATCGGTGATTCGTTTAATGCCAACGGACTGAATGTAGTATGGCTCATTATTGGACTGATCACAATTTATGCAGGAATCAAGAACCTTCTGGACAAAGAGAATCCGTCAAGAGTCGGAACCGCTGTTTTCTGGTGCTCTTTCGGTATCGTATGTGGATTCGGTACATGGCTGCCGGCAAAAGTTTCCGGTGCCCTTGTTCTGATCATGTGCCTGCCGCCGATCTTTAAGAAGGTTAAAATCGGCAAAGTCGATAATCCGACAAAAGAACATACAGAACAGCAGTTTAAGAAGATCGGTATGAAAATTTTCATCCCGGCATTCTCCGTAGCTGTATGCTCCCTGTTCTTTGCATTATTCAGTAACATGAGTTCAATGGTCGCAATCACACTTGGTGTCGTTGTTGCAATGATCTTACTGATTGCTTACGATTCAAAACAGAATAAACCGGTAGTATTCTTAAAGGATTCGGAAAGATTCCTCGGGATTACAGGACCACTCAGTATGCTTCCACAGTTACTCGGATGCCTTGGTGGTGTATTTACAGCAGCAGGAGTCGGCGATGTTGTCGCACAGCTTGTTGAAAAGATCGTTCCGAAGGGAAATGTAAACATTGGTATCATCGTATATGCGATCGGTATGGTACTCTTTACTATGATCATGGGAAATGCATTTGCAGCGATCACTGTTATGACCGTTGGTATCGGTGCACCATTCGTACTTGCTTACGGTGCCAATCCGGTAGTGATCGGTATGCTCGCACTTACATGTGGATACTGTGGAACTCTGCTTACACCAATGGCAGCAAACTTCAATATCCTGCCGGTAGCGATCCTGAATATGAAGGACCGTTGGGGCGTAATCAAAAAACAGGTTCTGGTTGCAATTATTATGCTTGTGTTCCAGATCTGTTATATGATAGTATTAAAGTAAATAAGACATAAGTAGCTAAGGTCATTATTTCACTGGAAAAGCAGAAAATAATGGCCTTAGAATTCGTAAGCTTATTCTAGTTTTTGGTATGGAGAAAGAAGAGGGACATATGACACCGAATATGGAACGGGGTGCCCGGATCATTATTCACGAATGGGTAAAAGTAAGGGCGTGGGACAAAGTACTGATCGTGACATCGAAGGAATATCTTGCAGAAGCAAAAGCAATGGAAAAAGAGGCTTCCGGAAAAGCACGGTCAGTGAATACACTGCTTGTCGAGAACAAGGGGCGCCATGTGGGAATCTTTTTTGATGATAATGAAGCAGTTTTTGATCCTTATACGGCAATTATCGCGGCGACAGAGTATTCGCTGGTGACAACGAAAGCCGCAAAGCGTGCGATACAAAGACACAAGAAATTTCTGTCCTTGCCACTGGCAACCAATGACGGAAGATCTTTTCTGGAATACGATTTCCTGACGATGGATACGAAGAAGAGCCGGCTGATGGCAAAGGCATTTATCAAATATCTCAAGTATTCAGAAAAAGTCCGTGTGACAACTCCGGCAGGAACGGATATGATGTTCTACAAAGTGGGCAGAGATCCGGGATTTTTTAACGGAGTTCTAAAGGATGGAAAGGGATATTCTTCTTCCAGTATTGAGGTCTATGTCCCGATCGAGGAGACAAAGACAGAAGGTGTGATGGTGCTTGATGGTTCTCTGGGATATATTGGTCGCGCAGAGGAACCGACAAGGATTTTATTTAAAGGCGGACGGATTACGGAGATTGAAGAGACTCCGACCGGTATTCGGTTGAAAAAATACATGGAAGATTATCAGGATTCCCGGATCTATATTGCGGGGGAACTCGGAATCGGGCTTAATTCATGCTCACAATGCCTTGGAAACTGCTATATTGAAGATGAATCTGCTTATGGGACATTCCATGTAGGACTTGGGCGTAATATTGCTCTTGGAGGTATTCAGAACGCCAAAGGGCATTTTGATCTGGTATGTATGGAACCGGATATCTACACGGACAACCGACAGATTATGCAGCAGGGGAAGGTTATTATCCCGGAGCCTGTGTTATACTAAGAGATATAAAGGAGGAAATTAACATGAAGGTTTTATTAACAGGATTTGATCCATTTGGAGGAGAAAGCGTAAACCCGGCATTCGAGGCAATCAAGCTTCTTCCGTCAACAATTGCGGGGGCAGAGATCGTATATGTAGAGATCCCTACAGAATTCAAGAAAAGTGCACCGGCAGTTGAAGCGGCAATCAAAGAACATAACCCGGATATAGTGATCAATGTAGGTCAGGCAGGCGGACGTTCCTGCGTCACTGTAGAAAAAGTAGGAATCAACCTTGCAGATGCCCGGATTCCGGACAATGCAGGTGACCAGCCACTTGATGAGCCACTTCAGGCAGACGGTCCAACCGGATACTTTGCAACAATTCCGGTAAATGCAATGGTTCAGAATGTACGTGCTCACGGACTTCCATGCCATGTATCTTTCACGGCAGGAACCTACGTATGCAACTGTGTAATGTACAATGTACTGCATATGTGTGCAACCAAATACACTAACATCCGTGCCGGATTTATCCATGTACCATATGCTTGCGATCAGGTTGTAGATAAGGCGAACGGAATGGCAAGTATGCCGCTTGAGACAATCGCAAAGTCTCTGGAATATTGTATTGAAGCTGTAGTGAATAATACAGAAGATGTAAAAGAGGCTATGGGAACTACCCACTAGTTTTATGAAAGAAAAAAGTACCGCTGTGTCAGAATGAAGCTGATGCGGCGGTTTTTTTGTAAAAATTCTATTGAAAATATAATTTCATGTTGCTTAATGAAAATGGACGTTCATTATATATTAAGAAATTCTATTATAAAGAAAAAGAATTGATTTGTCACGGGCAGGAATGTTATGTATAATATGCATAAAGAAAGTCGAAGCGGAAATAAGAAAAATGAACAATTTTATGAACGGAGAGAGCTTTTTTCAAAAAACAAGTTGATTAAGAAGGTGAAGAAAAAAATCTAGTGGGGAAAAGATTATCGTAAAAATAGCCTGCAAATAAAAAGTCAAGGCTAAATTGAAGAACATTGAAAATTTTATACAG
>NZ_JAQDVB010000028.1:0-274 GCF_027674365.1 Coprococcus sp. AM11-30B
TTCGGAAATTGCCCTCCCAGTGTCCACTCACTTGAAACGCCCGCTTTATGCTTTTGTGAGGGCGTGTACCCGGTATAAGCTACAAGTCCCAATACTTCATCAAAGCGATTGTCGAATAAATTGATTTCATCAAAGGTAACATCTGATTTCCCATCATCAAGCCAATACGAATCGTTGATGGAAAGACCTTTGGATACATCAAGAATTCCAAGGATATCATTCCTTGTCAATCCTGCCGTACTAAGAATCTGCTCTACAAATGCCCTGTTTTTCG
>NZ_JAQDVB010000028.1:284-45529 GCF_027674365.1 Coprococcus sp. AM11-30B
CTATTATAGCATAATACTACCGTCCTATACAGCTTATAATTTACCAAAACGGTTGTAAAACCATTGGTTTTAGCAATGTTGACACTCCCCATAGTTGAAACCAGGGGATTCTCGGTTCTGCGAGGTCTGCCGTCGGGGACCGTTACGGTCCCCTCGGGTCTTACGTCCTCTCCACGAGCGTTTAGGCGACTGTAGCCGCCACGGTTCCCGCGTGCCCCGCGGTACCTTCCGTGTTGGAGAGGACGCGCTTCCCCTCCGCCAGTATATTCCTTGCCGCGTTGACGTCGCGGTCGTGGTGCGCACCGCACGCAGGGCAGTCCCATACCCGCACCGACAGCGGCAGGGCGTCGAGCCTGTGCCCGCAGGCCGAACAGGTCTTGCTCGACGGGTAGAACCGGCCGACCTTGACGAGGGTGCGCCCGCGCTCGGCGCACTTGTACTCAAGCAGCCGCGCGAATTCACCGAACGAGGCATCCGACACGGCTTTCGCCAGATGATGGTTTCGCACCATGCCCTTCGCATTCAGGTCCTCCATGCACAGGACTTGGTTCTCGTCCGCGAGCATGGTAGTGACCTTGTGCAGGGCATCGGTCCTGGCATCGGCGATCTTCGCATGGATCCTGGCAACCCTCTTCCGCTGCTTCAGGTACCTGTCGCTCGGCTTCTCGTCCCTGCGGGCGCCCTTCCTGCGGGAAAGCCTGCGCTGCTCCCGCGCGAGCTTGCGCTCATATTTCTTGAGATGGCGCGGATTCCCGATCTTGCGGCCGTCCGAAAGCGTCGCAAGCGTCTCGACGCCGAGGTCGATTCCGACTTCCCGGTCGGTCGCGGGCGTGTTCTTGGTCGGCACGTCGGTGCAGAGAAAGGTGGCGAAGTAGCGGCCGGCTGCGTCCAGGGAGACCGTGACCGACATGAAACGCCCCTGGAGCGGTCGGGATACCTTAGCCCGGACAGTCCCGAGCTTTGGCAGCGCGATATGGTTGCGGTCGACGATCTTGCCGCCGTTGGTGCGATAGGACTGCCGGCTGTGCCGGCGCGACTTGAACTTGGGGAAGCCCGGCTTCCCGCCCTCGCGCACGCGTCGGAAGAAATTCTTGTAGGCGCGGTCGAGGTCGCGGACGGACTGCTGGAGCGCCATGGAGTCCGCTTGCGCGAGCCAGGAGGTCTCAGAGTCGCGCTTCCACGCCGGGAGCATTCGGGAGAGCTCCGCCCACGAGACCGTCTTGCCCGTCTTCGCATAAGCGGACTTCTTGACGTCGAGGGCGCGTTTGTACACGAAACGGCAGCAACCGAGCGTCCGCGCGATCTGCTCGCGCTGGCATGCGTTCGGGTAGATTCGGTATTTGAACCCGCGCTCCATCGGCTAGACCTCCTTCTGGTCCTCGATGTACTTCCTTAAAACGATCATCGACGTCGTCCATAAGAAAGGGCCAGCAGTACTTCGGGCAGAAGACCGCATGGTGGCTGCAGGAGAAAACTATATTGCAGCTACTCCTGTACGCATAGTATAGATATTACGCAGTATTGAACTGCATAATATCTACCGTCTTATATCCCCATAGATAAATCCAGGGGCTTTACGACGGTTTCGGTAAGGGTCAATCCGCTAAAATGAACTCAGTGAACTGTAATATTCAAAAGAAAGGAAAGTACCATGCCAAAGAGTATCGAAGACATCGATCGCCAAATCGCCGCCCTGAAGGAACAGAAAAAACGGCAGCAAGCGCAAATCGCCCAGAAAAAGCGTGAAGGTCTTCGCTCCTGTAAAGAGCTTATTGGTGAAGAGGTTGTCAATGCGTTCGATAACTGGACCAGTATCGACCTTGATCTTTTTGCCATGTATATTTCCGAGCATGCAGACGAAATCGTAACCTCCTGCTCGACTTCTGAAACGGATCTGGATGATGCTTTGAAGCGCAACAAACAGTTCGCCAAGAAGCATAAGAAGACGCGTAAGAAGACGAACGATCGAGACGAACCCGAGTCGGATAGCGATTCGTCTGAACAGGACGATACGCAGGTTGATTCCTATGCGGTGCCCTACGGCGCCTATTGATCCGCTCCCCTGCTAGCTGACTGACAGAATCTAAAAGGAAAACGCAATGAATCCCAATTTCAACCGACGCCAATTCATCGGTCTCGCCGTCTGCGTTGCCGTTAATACAGCACTTCCCGGATGCAAGAAAAAAGAACCCGAGTGGACCGTGGAAAAAGACGATAAACTCAAACCCCTGGCCTTTGAAATCTCAGAGGGCAAGGCGACTCCCCTTTCCGGATCCGGCTGGAAACGATGCGACGATTACATTCATCTCCAGCTTTCCGGCAGCTCCATCCCGGATCGCAAGATTGCGAAAGTGAAACAAAAAAAGGGAACGCTCATCGTCTATGTCGATAATGGCAACAGTGAAGTTCAGTCGATGGATCTCGTACTTACCCAATATAAGATCACTGGCGGGGATATTTCTCAGATCGTCAATCTCGTCCTCGACGAGAATGGAACCAGGACTGAAGTTTTCAATGCAGACAGCACCGGCAGTCTGGATCGCTGATCTAAACCGACAATATATAGACATGAAAAAGGGGAGATTCACGTCTCCCCTTTTTCGTTTGCTTCACAAGTTCAGGTCGATATCGAAGCAATAACGATTATAAACGCTTTTGCTATTTCGTAAAGAACTCATAGCAGAAGGACAAGATAATCGCGGAAGCAACGGCGACTGCAATCCAGATCGCGATGTTCACCATCACTTCCGGTTTTGTGATACGCATGAAACGCTTCGCTCTCGCATTGGCAGCCTGTTCAAGCTTTTCGATTGACTTGGCGCTTTTCTTCGCGACTTCATTGATCGCTTTCGTTCCCGCTTGTACGGTTTCCTCTACAGCTTGCGTCGCACCGTCAGTCACAGCTTTCGTCACGGTCTCAGCATACTTATCACCCTGCTCGAAACTGGCAACCATTTTACTGAGACTGTTTTGAGCGCGACGCGTGGCGCTCGCCTCTCGCTTCATATCGCTTTGGATTGATTTCATCTCGTCGAGAATCAAATCCGTACGTTGTTTGAAATCTGTTGCAGTAGAAGACAGTGAGTCCTTAACCTCCTTCCGGAACGCATCGTTCTCGGCTTTCTGATCTTCAATGAACTTTTCCATGAATCCGATAAGCTCACCGTAAGATTCCGGAGTGTCTTTATCACTTAGAAACGGGGTCTGACTTTTTGGAATAACTGCCTGCTCCTGTTGATCGCTCTCGTCAGAGTCGATTTCTTCCTCGAACGCCGAACCACCCTCCTCCTCTTCCATCTCGTGATCCATATCCTCATCGGTCTTCACGTTTTCAAACATATCGTCTTCAACAGATGAATTCTCGTCGATGTCCAGCATGCCCTGTCCTTCCTGATTCTTAATAGGTTTCCTTGCGCCACAAGCTGGCTTTGCCATAAGCATCTACCTCCTGTTTCAATTTAACATTTTATTTAATGCTCGACATTCTTATCGCTCTGTTCGCGAGTGCGACCGCTTTCAATAACCGGCTGCTGAACAGAGTGCGTTCCCGCCTGACCGGCAGCACGAACATTGTCCTCACCATAATCTGGCACGGCACTGGCATAACGGTTGCGAATCTCTTTTGCGTAACCGCGCCGGGCAAGAAGCTCATCGCGTACAGCGGGATCTTCGAGCAGGTCATCGTCACACTTCGGAGCAACGAATTTCGGGAATGCGTTATAGGCCACGCCCTTGCTCGCCTTTGCCTGCTCAACCCACGCCGAGTAAGCTTTCTTAAGTCGTTGGATATAAACATCTCGACGCTGTTCGAATGTCATCGGTTTCTCACTTTCCGTAGTTCCTGTTTCGAAAGCCGTCTGCAATGACTTCAACGCGAAGCGCCCGTCAAGACGAGTCAGGTTGAAAGTGCATTTCGGGTTGCCGGCCTCTTTGATATCGAGATCTGTCGCATAGACTCGATTGTTCTTGATGAAAATATCTACACCCCATGAGGCAAGTAATTTCTTGAACTGCTCCATATTCTTCGGGTGATAGTCGCTGATTGCAATATGGATCAACTCGCGCAGATTGTTTTTATAACTGTACTCTCCACGATCGACAATCTCCTTTTCAATATCGCGCGGCTGTCGATCTCGAATCTTTGAATTTTTCTTTCCCTTTTCAAGTTGAGTAAGATTCCAAGCCTCGTCCATTTCACGAACCCATGAAGCGCGCTTATGCTTCGCCTGCGCTCCCGTTCCCTCCCAAAGACGTTTTCCTGTCAGAAGATCCGTGCGATTGATCGCCATATGGACCGCAAATCGTTTTCCCTCCTTATCGCTTTCCTCATGCAACGCGAGAATCACTTGTTGATGCGGATAGTGCTTCGCAAGCCATTGCTCCGCGTAGGCCATACATGCATCGGGAGTCATCTTGCCTCCGTTGCAGCTGCACTCCTCAGGAAGAAACGCAAGAACCTGATGATACATAATCGTGTTCTTCGCACCGGCACGTGCCGGTTTATCATGACCAAAAGATTTTCGCGTCCGTGCCATTTTTGCGTACCAATATTTGTTATATGGAAGATTCCAGCCGCCACGTGCAAGCGCATCTTTTCCGTTGATGTATTTACGAACGTTTTTCGCGTGCCGCGACGAGCTGACTGCTTTCTGTTTAATGACTGTCAATCTCTTCTGCCATCTCCTTTCGATTTTAAGCAGTAGTTATAACTGAACGTTCTCAGATATATAAAATCATTCCTTTCTTTTTTCAGAAGCCATTTTTAAAATTGCGAAACTGATCTAGCTGCGTTCCGTCTTAAAGATTTCTGTTGTCTGGTTCATCTGCCAGATAGTCGTGGGGAACATAGTCAACGTGATAACGCTTTTCAAGTTCCTCGATAAACCGGTCGACCTTTCGGGCGTTTTGGTAAACCTTTTCAAGCGTTCGGAAAACAGCTTTCTCATTGTACGCGGGAAGCCCTTGGGCGTTCACGAAGTACATCAGCTGATTGAGGTTCGTTCCTTCCTTCAATAACTCGTGATGAAGCTTTTCAACTTCAGCGATATCGAAATTGAATGATTCGATCTTTCCGTAAATTGCGCTGCGGCGAACCAGTTCGCTTACAGAGATGCCAAGCGCCTCCGCACGTTGCTCAATTGCCTTCTTTTCTGGAGCAGTGAGCATTACTTGGAACGGAATACTCCTTTTTTCAGAAATGGGCTCGCCACTTTCATCAGTTTCACGCGATGCTTGTGCTCTTCTGTAATTCTCCTGTTGCTTATGGAGAGCCTTTTTCTTCCGACCGAGAACTTGCATTTCATCATCAAGATCATCGAGTGAGATTTCCCGATGAATCAACACAGATCGAATCAACTCTGCTTCCGTACAACCGGCTTGTTCACAAAGTTGTTGATAGATCTCCTTCTCTTCAGGAGAAACACGAGCCTTTACGAATTCATTTCGTGCCATTTTTCTCCTTTCTCCGGAGCGGCCTCCGGAAAAGTAAGCTAGAAATTGAGGATTGGCATCCGTCTCCTCTTGCTATGGTTGCCCAATTTCTTAGAAAGAGTGAAACCAACACGCAAAAAGCGTGCTGCAGTTCACTCTTTCCCTTTTCTCCGTGACAGGAGAAAAGCAAGATTCGTAAATCATGATAACAGGGACCACGGGCCCGGTTATCATGATTTACGTACATCTTGCAATCTCCGGAACGGTGATTGGGCGAAACGCAGTGTAGACGTGGAATGAGAGGCCTCATTCCAAGCGAGAGCGAAGCGGTACTGCGAATGCGAGGGATGCCGAGTATTTGAAGTACCGCGCAGCGGGCTCCGGGCAAGGCCTGGAGCGAATCGGTGAGAGGCCTCACCGATCGCGGAAGGTTTTGGTCGGAGCATCCGGCACCGCCGGATTTTTTCGTGATGGCTTCTGCTGAGATAGACAGCTTTCGACATTTCAATGACGCGAAGAGTCTTTAGTGAGACTCGTAGCGTTGTTGGACTGTCGAAAGGTGGCGCGATTTGAGTAGCGATACGATCAACGAATAGATTTTCGCACGCCGCCTGCGGCGTCGATTTATCGCGCCCGTTGGGCGCTATGATATTGAATTCATCACATTCTGAATTGCAAGATGTCTTTAAGTATGTTTTGGAAACTTTTCAACACAGTTTCCGGTTTTCGATAATTTCAATGGCGCGGAGAATCCGAAGGGAGTAATTCGTAGCGCTGTTGAATTTGTCGAAAACCGGCCGCTCCATTTTTGTCATCAAAGCAAGCAAATTAAAAAACGAACTCGACTTCGCGATCTTCTACTCAATCCCTTTTCAAGACTCGCCATAAAAGACTCGCCATAAAAGACTCGCCATACTTTACGGCACTATCGATAAAGATATTTCTTAGATAGTAAGCAACTAAAACATAAAGTGAAATCAGCTATTACCAAGAAATCGTTTTGATCGTCACATTGGAAAATCTCGATTAAAAAGGGCTCCTCATTCGAGAAGCCCTAAACAGTTTTGATGTCCGATGCACTTGTACCCAGGCATCAATTTTAAATCTAACGGCATACCCTAACTAAGGTATTCAAGCAAAGCTTCCACCTGACGAATACCAAGTCCGCCAAGACGACGATTGCCTGGAATGTTGGCGTCATGCATAATCTTATCCGCCTTCGCGCCGCCAATGCCGGGAATGGCCTGAAGGAATTCCTTAACCTTCATTTTACTGACGAGCGGATCGTCCTTACGAGTCTTAAGAACAGAAGCCGGATCAGTTTTGCCGGACTTAATGTTCTTCTTGAGCTCTTTACGCGCTTTACGTACCTGCGCTGCCTTCTCAAGCGCCTTTGCACGCTCTTCAGGCGTGAAATTCGGAAGTGCCATGATATCTCCTTCTTTCAACTTTCAAACTGTTTTTAATTCTTTTCCAAACCAAGATCGATTACATACGGCGCAACTCGATATCCGCCGCTCTTGCTCGAGTCCTTCGATTCCTCGTTGTGCTTGAAGAGAATGCAGATATGATCCTTCAGATCACGTCCCCAGAGTTGCATGACCTCCTTGCCGCGTCGACCGTCAGTACGTTCGCTTCGAATCGTCTCATCCGAATCTCCGCCAAGTTGACGGAACGTGATGACATAGCGCTTTGAAGACTCTTCAAGTACGACGCTAAGCACTTTGACGGTAATCTTAATAGAAGACTGCACGAGCATCGCAAGGGATTTCTCGCCTTTAGCGCGAGAAATCTTCAAAACCTCGGATGCAAGCTCGCACTCGCTGACCTTCTTTCCTGAAAGCATAAGCGAAAGATACGCAAGCTCGACATTGCGCCTCTTCTCGTTTTCCTCCATTAGTTCATCCTTTCTGTTATTGGATTTCGCAAGCGCTTGCGAAAATTAAACCTGATGATCGCTGAGACAGCTCAAAATAAATAAAGAACTCTTCCAAATAGTTCCTGCTTTAATTTTTGCAAGAAGCCCCAACATAAATAGACTGAATTCGGAAGTCATTACATCACTTTCTGATTCAGGAAAACGCCAGACATGGATCGTTGCGTCCGGTTCAATCGACCAGTCTTTCAAAACATCTTGAAAAATAACGCCTCCGCGCTGCACGGTCAGATCGATTTCATGTTTTGTGACATGAAGCAATTCAAGATTGTCCGCACCATAAGTTATTCCGCTGTTGAAATAAATTTCAAACTTTGGATCATAAAGCTCGAACCCGCCATCGCTTATGTTGCAAAGGAAATCGATAACAGTTTCTGGATCAAGCACTGTATCAGACTTCATTCCGATGCGAATCGTATCCAGAATGTAGTCCTCAATCTCTTGATTTCTAACTCGCGTCAAAGAACGTTCAAACGGCGATGCGCAATACGGGCAGAAATTCGGATTCGATGCAGATGGACTATTACTCTGACAATCCGCATCGGTTCCGAATTCCGTTATCCGATACGACCTACCGCAAATGGAACAAGTAATCAATCCACAGTTATTATTTTGTGCCAAATTGTAGGCGCTTAGCTTTTGCACCCTTCATCCACTCCCCTCTTTTTTCAACAGAATCGTCAGGACATCTTCTTCCTACCCGACTTCTAAATCTCCTTGCCGCAATCCGGGCAGAACTGCGCACCGACAGGAAGAATAGCGCCGCAATGCGGGCAAGGAGCAAGATCCTCCCAATTCTTCATGTCCCTATAAAGAGCAACCAGCACAACGTTATTCATACTTTCGTTCGTCTCCATGCAGTGACGCTTCAAGAGACGATGAATATTCGCAGGCAGGCGAAGGTTGTAGCCGATCACGTCTGCATTCTTGTCGTATTTCGCACGACGAGGGTTATCTCCCTTTGCGAGAGAGTAGATCGCCGGCACAGAGGTGCTGCACGCATCGGCAACAGACTCGGCGGCAACCTCCTTGCGGATATCATCAGCCATGTCGAATGCGTCGGAAGTTTTCTTGCTCTTAGCCATTCTAGTAATCCTCTCCTTCAAGATACTCATTTACAAAGTCAGTAAAGTCCGCAACCGCGTTGCAGTTCGGATCGTAATCGAAAATCGAAACGTTAGCAGACTGCGCTTTATTTACAGCCTCGCACTTTCGAATAATCGAGTGGAACATCTTTGTGTTAGCGGCACGTGCGATCGATGGAAGCTCATTAACCACACCGCGCGAAAGACTCGTGCGACCATCAAACATGTTGACGACAATACCGGCAATGCGGAGATTCGGATTCAGACGCTTGTTGCGGCGAACCGAGTTGACGCATTTCTGGATATTGGTAAATCCTTTTAGGGATGAACGGTTCGGGATTACCGGAACGATCAGCTCATCCGCAGCAACCATCGCATTGCGCGTTACCAATCCAAGTGACGGCGGGCAATCAATGATTGCGTAATCATAGTCATCATCGATACCTTCCATTGCATCGGCAAGCATCGTAAGGCGCGTATCCAGTTTCGCCATATCGCTTTCGGCATTCGAAACAAGGACATCGCCGGGAATAATATCGCCACCGTCGAAATGTTTGATTCCGTCTTTCGCCGTGTAATCGAACGAAGTGAGAAGATCGTAAACCGTCACTTCATCCGTCGTGTCAATTTTTGCCTGTTGCGTTGCGTTCATCTGCTGATCAAGATCAACGAGCAGCGTGCGCTTGCCCTTACGATGCAGCCCCTCTGCAATCGCCATGGACAGTGCGGTCTTGCCAACGCCTCCCTTGTGATTACAAATCGCAATCGTCTTCATTTTCCTCTCCCAACTTTCCTTTCCCATCAAGATCAAAATTTGATTTCGTTGCAGCCTTTTTCATCTCTGAAAGTAACTCGCCATCATGTGCCGCCTTGCACAAAGCTTCACAAAATACCATTAAAAGCGTTCCGAGAATCATCGAGGTGATAACAAGAACGCCCGTTTCGAAATGAACGAGACTATGTAGCACAAGGCCAATCAACACCATTCCCGGAATACCTAGAGCGATCCAAATCAGATTTTCTTTCAGCTGGTTCACAGGTTGATCCCTCCTTCCACAATACGATAATACCAACATGCGTATACTATGATGACAACATAGTACTTGTATTCACAAAACAATCCTATTGCCCAATCATTCAGCAATAAACCTGTCTAATTAACTTGAAGTTGGTATAATCGATGTGATGAGAGGGTGGCGGCGCTTTCCTTTTTGTTCTTGCGTCGGTTGCAAGTTTTTCCTTTCGCCACCCTCTCTCCTTTATCTATTACGCGTTATTTACGCGCAATGCAAAGGATTAGAACGGGATATCCTCATCGTAGACGTCCATCACTGCGGGAACATCCGGAACAACAGGCGCCTGCTGAGTCTGTGCCGCCGGCCTGTTAGCGGAAGTATTCTGAGACTGGTTCCCCTGGCTCATGAAGTCGATTGTATCTACGACGACGGTAAGGCGAGAACGCTTCTGACCGTCCTTCGTCTCCCACTGGTTAAAGCGAAGCTTGCCGTCAATGCTGACCTTCATACCCTTTCGAACGATACGGCCCACGGCCTCGGCACGCGTGCCGAACATGGTGCACTCGACGAAATTCGGATAGTCCTCCCACTGGTTGGTCTCGCGATTGAGTCGGCGATCGTTGACGGCAATACCGAAAGAGAGAACCTGCGTCCCCTTCGGAGTCATGCGAAGCTCCGGATCGCGCGTAAGATGACCGGAAATGTTGACGCGGTTGATAGACATGTTCGAGGTCCTTTCTCCTCTTGGTTATTGACTGATACTAAGATACCACAACACTTCAGTATTACGCGTGAAAATGACGATTTTTTTAAAGAAAAATAGGCAGAAAGAGCTGTTTATACTCCTTCCACCTATTTTCAGTTGGCGTAATGCGTCGTCATTCTGCTATTTAATTTTCCACCGATAGCGGAATTGCCTATCCGCCTTTCTTCTCAATTTACTGCGCCTACCGAGCATTAAAGTTATTATTTATCTCATCTAGACTGACTCTTCTACTCACAGTATCTCTCTTCTTTTCGAGCGACATCTGATGGGACCGATCTTCTCTCTGTACTGCACTCTCCCATGTCTTACATGTCTCCCGACGTAAAAAACCGATCAGCGGTTTCAGGTCACCCGTCATGTCGAAACCGTCCAGTGCCGCATAATAGTCTTTCCGGTCTTCATCGAAAATTACGATCGGAGGATGGTTGTGCAATAGTAGATAGTAATTCATCATCGCTCTACCAGTCCTGCCGTTCCCGTCTGCAAAAGCATGAACGCCCTCAAACCTCGCGTGCCAAAACGCAGCTGCCACCAGAGGATTTTCATCTCCAAACTCGGAAACCTCATCAAGGTCCTGCTGAAGGTCGTCCTCGATCTCATCTACAGGAGCGGCAACATCATGCATGCCGACTCCCCATAAATCGTTTTTCTTGAATTCCCCAGGTCTTTCCCCAAGTTCCCAACGCCGCTCGTTGTAAGTGCCTTTCGTCAGTTCAAACTGCATCTCCCGAATGGAATCGAGCGTGATAGGTTTACGCTCATCGAACCACCGGTACATCAGCTCACTTGCGTCTTTCAGATTCTTAATCTCGTAAAGCGTCCGCAGGTCTCCTGTGTAACCGCATACACGGCCATTCTTAAAAATCTCGTGCGTATCATGGTAAGTGATTTCCCTATTCTCGATTTTCCCTGAGTTGTAAGAGAATAATATTGCAAAATTTTCCAGGTGCGCTGCCAACTCAAGCGACGTAGCGATACTGTAACTACGCCACAATTCCATAGTGCGCTCGTATTGTCTATCTGAATTCATAAAGTCCTGCCTCTTCTTTTCAATTCGATATTTAGGGAATTCTCCCTTTTTATATTATACCATAATACTAACATATTGCATCATGTAATCTACGAAGCGCTATCAAGTCGTCCTGCGAGTCGACGGTGAGTCGACTTGCAGGACGTATGGCGATGCGCTTTTCATGCGGTGCCCTACGGCACCTATTGATCCGCTCCCCGTGGTCGCTGATAGATTTCCTAGACAGTGCTTCTTTTTAAACAGACAGTCAGATTGTCGCTATAGACCGGCTTGAATCCCGATTCCTTCAAATCTTGAATACCGACATCATTGATGCCGTAATTCAGTACAGCGTAATCCATTCCATAGTCATCGCAAATAGCCGATAGGCTTCCAGAAGAAAGCGCCTTTCCTGCCTCGGCAAGCACATTCTTCTGCCCGTTCTGCCCATTGAACACCTCAATTCTGGTATCAAGATACGGCTTGAACCCGTTTAGCTCCGCTCGGCATCCTGGGTCGATGTCCGTCAAGACTGCCGTCCCCGATACGGCGCCATCCTCTCTCATTGCCTGAAACGCCCTTTCAAGCGAGATGGACTTTTGATCGGTCGCAGACAGCGTGTTATAAAACAGAACCGCTCCAAACTCAAGTGCAACCACAGAGATTGAAAATAAGACTATCCTGCTTAACATCTTCGAGCTCGCCTTGCATTTTGGCTCAATCTTCCAGCACCACGTGCTGTAGACGATCATCAATATGCCAAGCAGCAAAAGTTCGTTTCGCCATGTCATCAGGGATAGAAAGAGCAGTCCTGAGATCATCATCGTCTCGAACGAAAATACCGTCTTTTTAAATCCCAAGCACTTGGCATGGAAGATCACCGGCATGACCGAGATAACAATGAGTATCACTGCCTCAACCGGAACGATGGAGAACATCGGTTTCAGTTCCGGCACGGCAACCGTGGCGACATCCGACGTGCCTATTGTCTTAAACGGAAGCGACAGCACGTCTAATCCGTATGGATTCAACATTGCGGAAGCGATCGTAAGTAAGATCGTCACAGCCAATGCGGCCCGCGCATTCGAATCCAGCTTACTATCTAATAAAGCGGCAAGCGGCAACATGATTGCGCAGGGCCAAAGCGCACCGTGCAGATTGGCTATAAAAATCCCTAGGAATGGAAAACCAAACAGAAATCTAATATCGCGGCTTTCAATGTATTTCTCCATCAACTCCCAGGAAACAGCCAGGCACAGGATATCGAGCGCACGCGGTGTCGACCGAAGGCTATAAACGATTACCGCTCCGAATACGCATGAAACAGCACAGTGAAGAATGCGGTTTCCAGCTTTTGGAAAAGTTTGGTACCAAATGAAGAGAACCGCCACCATGTCCAACAGCGCAAAAAACAGCCGAACCGACATCTCTCCAAAAGTGTCGTAGAGAACTGCAACTAATATGCAGATAGGATATTGCTGGCAGATATAGGTCAATTCCGAATGGATCGATAACGGATCGGTTGTCGGCAGATGACCGTTGGCTATAATCCAACGGCCGGCGGCAACCATATACTGCGCATCGGTTATGAACAGCTCTCCTTGTAGGGAGCGAATGCTCAAAACCACCAGTAAGGCCGTCGATAGAATACAGAAGGAGAGAGATCGAACAGGTGTATGTTGAGACTTAATGTTGAGACAAAACACAATTAACGTTCTCCTGATACGGAAGGTGGAACCATGTATTCGAAGTGAAAACCCTTGTACTCCCAACCGCCCTCGATCGCACGCTGAAGATCGTACATACAACATTCATGCTCCCTCTCCAGCCAATCCTGCAAATCGGATAATGTATCGAATGTCTTCCCGGTCTCTCGACAGATTAAAGGCGTTTCCTTTAGCCTTTTCTTGAAATCCACGTCGTATCGCAAAAGCCTCCAAGTCAGACCGTCAAAAACGATTCCCTTCTTGCCTGAATTCAGCAAAGACTTATGGTAAAACCCGTGATAATTCGTTAGATCAAGAACCGAATAATCGCACCTTCCCCGCTCATAGCAAATCACCGGCTGCATGTCCTTAATACGCTCGCCAGACTTCAGTTTGATATTTTTATTCCAATCATCCTTCCAAAACCATCGTTCACCCCTCCAGCGAGTCGCCTCGCTGGTCGGCTCGCCCTTCGCATCACAGATTGCAACGATCTTCTTCCAGTCGACATAACGTGAGCCGAATTTCAGCGCGTCGTGCACATCTGCGTACTCGCGCATCGTTGTCAACTCGATAACCGGACGAGCGCACAGCCTTTTCTCCTCCATGTAGGCTTCTTTTCTCTCTTCAAGGTTCTCACCGTTTGCCCAATGCATATCAAAGGCAGGGCATCCATGCCGTATGGCATCTCCGACCTTCTGAACAATCTTTTTTCGCGTTGCCCAGTCATATCCATCGGACCATATTGCAGCACAGATCTCGTCATAACTGTGATAGATGGTGTCCGTCTCAAGACAAATCATCTGCACATTCAAATCTACAAGTCTTCCTACTTTCCCGTCCCAATCCCTCACATACGAAAACCTCTTATTCTGAGGCTTGACCTTGTTTTTCACATGGTCTAGAACTACCGACCTGCTTGTGCCGGCAGCCTTTGCCGCTGCGCCCGTAGTCGGGAACATCTCTCCCGTTTCCAATATGACGATCCATCCGGCAAGCCCTCGAATCTCTGTCAGATCCATATCCGGCGAATACATCGACTCAAAACAATAGAACTGATTTTTGATCGCGACCCATTTGCCGTTCTGGGCCATATTGCACACATCCGACATCCAGCCCTGGGTGATCCCAAGCTCTTTTTCCGCTGCACTACAGCTCGGCCACTTCTTGCCATCGTCGATTCGAACAACCGATTTTGCCGTTCTGCGAACAGGAGTATCGAATGGAAACTCGGCTTCCTTCAACTCGGCAATCTGCTGCTCGGTCAGCTCTCCCGCGCGATAAAGGCGGCGAAGCTCATATTCCAGAGTCTTTTTCCGTTTGAGCTGGTCCTTTTTCCCATCAGTCATCTGCTAAAGCCCCTTCCACAGCGCTATCTTCTCATCAATTGTCAGTTTCTCGGATCTTAATGCGAGCCGTCGTTCAAGGTTTTTTGCCAAATGCCTTGCGTCCTTCTCATGATTGATGACCTTGAAAGCTGAAGGCGGAATGAGTTCTTCCGGATCATTTTCTCCAGATAGCCGGGCGTAGCTTTCCGACATCATGCTTACGATCTGCTCAATTCCGATCATCTCGAAATTATCGACTAGATCGATAACCAGCGGTTCGAAGTTGCCTGCGGCGGTCAATGCACGCCCAAGCTGCTGATAGAAAATCGTCGGCGACGAGGTACGCCGTACCATAATGACGGCATCCACGCCCTTGATGTGAACCCCCTCGTTAAGCTGGTTGACGCAAAGCAAAAGCTTGATTGCGGTCTCATCATCGTCCTCTTTGAATCCATCGTATTCACTCGTCCCGAAGGGATTCGAGCTATGGACAACATAGGTATGAACGTTACCGTTTACTCGGGAAAACCACCACGGGCACATCTTCTCGATTTCATTCAGCTCGAAGACATTCGGGCAAAAAACAATCACTTTCTCTATTCCCTCAAAGTACTTTTGAAAAATGGCCGGAAGGTTCGCTGCCCTGCTCGCGCAATCTCTCAGCTCGTTAAAATCAGCCAGCAACTCTGCCCGCCTGCCTGCACTCTCTTCCTTTGCGATGCGCTCACCGAGGTCTTCAATGTATCCGTTGATGCTGTACCCGGCGGTTACATACGTCGGGACAGGCAGGATGCCGAGAACCCAGCAATCCGTCAACGACATATATGAGGCGATATGACCATCAAAAAGTTCATCGGACATATCTCGACCACTATCGCTGTATCGAATCGAAGTCGCGCTCAACCCGATCAAATTGGCGTCGGGATTGCATTCGATGACCCCTTCAACACCACGGGACCACTGCGGTGCCCCCGTATGATGGAACTCATCGAAAATAACCGTATCGGCATGGATATCAAGGTTTCCCTTTTGCGCTCGATGCATGGCAGTCTGATACGTCATGCGCTCGATGTTCTTGAATTCATAATTCGGCAGTTCACGCCTGATGGAAGCTTCCTGCTCCTGTTCGATATAGGTCGAGGGTGACATCCAGAGGATTCGCTCCTTCGGATGATCGAAGGCATAACGGTATGCTATAAACGCCTTGCCTGTCCCGGTAGGATGAATGATGCACGCACGCCTGGTCTCAGACAGCATATCCAGTAGTTTGCGATACGCCTTTTCGTTATGTGGATACAGTTCCAGTTCGTTCGGCATCTCAATCCCCTTCGTGCTCATGTAACCACGGTACTAGTATACCATAATGCTACGCAGAAACATAAAAGAAGGTACAATCTGGACAATTAACAGATTGCACCTTCTTGTGAAAGGGGGGTTATCGACGTGGAGTCCCTGCGGTATCCATGTGCTCCCCCGCGTGGCCGATCACGATCTTCTCCTCATCCCTGTCGATATAGAAGTGGAGCCGGAAGGCGGCCTTGATGTTCCTTCCCTTGACATGCGGCGAGATATCGATCTCATTGCCTTTGTACATCCGCTTGCGGAGCTTCATCAAGTTGGGCATGGCACAAGTCGTTCCAGACTCTCCGCGAGCCAGCTCATATCCGGTCCGTTTCTTGAACTCAGAACCAAGCCTGTCGTTCACCGTCTCCTTAAAACATAGATCCCAGAGCGTCGTCGCGACGGCAACCAAGATTTCCCACTCTTCCGTCAAAATGCCGTCAAATTTCTTGGCGCTCCTGTAGGCATCGGGAAGAATCACGATTCTGTCCGAATAGAGCACCTTCGCCAAATCAAGCAGCTGTGTAAGGTTTTCAGGCACTACCGTAAGCGCCTTGCGGATGCCGTTCAACGCATTGGCGTTTAGCTGCTCGAGCTCCGTCATTTCGAGCTTACGCTCGACGGCCCTCTTCTCGTTTTCAAGTCGCATCGCATCGCGCGTGAGCATGTCGATTTTTGCAGCCGCCTCCGAATTCGAAGTCTCCAGCTCGCTCGCAATTTCCTCCCAGTCCGCGATATCCTTTTGAAGACCGCTTATCTCATCGCGAAGCGAATCGACCGTTTCGTTTCCACCGGAATCGCCTTTCACCCGCTGCTTCAGCTTCTTAATCCGTGAACTGAGGCGTTTGGCCTCATCGATTCCATCTAACCATCGGACATCGGCGATACTCAGGATATCCCCAGCCACCCTGTCGCTCGCACGGCAGATCCCCTGACGAAGGACATTTATGAATCGGTTTTCACCGTGCCGCGTATATCGATCGATCAGATACTTGGCATAAGCCATTCCCATTTCATTGTCAGCTGGGACCGTGAGATCGACCGGCTTACAGTAAATCTTCAGGCTTGAGCATTCTATGCCGTAATCATAAGCCGGTGTGTTCTTCAGAAATGCCTCTCGATAAGTGTCCATAAGGGCACGGTCGTGCCAGTCAAGGACATATATATCTGCCATCCCGAAAAGCTGCTTGGTCAGATTTTTCAGGTTCCTGACCGGCAGTTTCGATTCTTCGTCGGTGGTGATTAAGATTAAGGAAAGAGTTCGATTCGGATCGGTCAGATCCGGTATGAACTTGCTCGTCAATGTCTCGGAAGTCAGGTATATCGGCTTATCGTTCAAAAAAGTCGAGCCAACGCGAACGACGTTCGCCTCATCGCTAAAAAGCATCTTCACGATCCGCGGCGTAGACGGTATCGGCGGCGCAGCCTCCCCAATGAACCCCCTGACGATATAACGGCTCAATTGGATGTTGACGATACAGGAATCGGCATTTCCGATAATACCGAGCCTCGTATGCCAACGGCCGTAGATCAATCTGTGATCCTGCTCGTCAAGTTCCATCGCCCACACGACACAGCCCGGGACGCCACTGTTGCGCTTTGATGCAAGGGCGGTCTTTCCCTGTTCAAGTTCAGTTGTTCCATTCCAACCATCAGGTGTCGAATAGGTACCCTCTCGGAAAGAATCACAGTGCTCTTTCGATAGGACCTTTTTTTTCATTAGCCAGGATATGACAGTCGAGATCACCGACTCACTGACATTTTCATTGTCGGTTCTGGTGATCGTCAAGCGTGTCGCGTATTGTCTGTCCTCGTCTACGATCGCATTTACCAGTTGAAGCTGCTGGGCGGCTATACCCGCATCGAGAACGGCTGAATCCAATCCGGCCGTCTCCAGCACGGCTGGTGCTTTCTTTTCCGTTCCACACGAAACCTCCGTCTTGCCGGAACAGAGGGCGAGCGGCGGTTGCCCTCTCCGCTCCCAATTCCTTCAATTCTTTAAAATGAGATCAACGATACTGTAGGTGGTATCCCCTCCCATTATTCCCGATGCCTGCTGAAGACACTCTAGAAAATAAGCTGCATCTTCTCTACTTCGGAACGCCATGATCGGTTTCGAGCTTTCCGGACCGTTTGCCATAATCGAAAACACGGTCTCGTCTGTCGAGTCGATCTTGTTTTCCGTGTCGTTGCGTTCCTTTCCAGACATAACGGAATTCTCCTTTTTCGCATCTGAACTTACAGAATCAGCCTCATGTCCGCATGAGACTTTTGCAGGGCATTTAGGCGACTCCTCATGAGCTTTTTCCTGCTCCGCGTACCACTCATTGAAACTGGCGACGATCTCAGAGCGTCGCCCGCGAACACTCTTGACCACCTCGTCACTGCCGTCTGCCGGCGCGTAGGTGAAAAGAAACCTACCGTGAGACGTCTGGTGTCTTGTCAAGCATCCATGTTCAAGCACGCATAGAGCCTCAGGTTCCTGTGGAGCAGGAGGTTGCTTTTGTGCCTCCCGTCCGCTCATTTCGCTTTCAGGCAGCCTTTCACTTTGCTTTCGGTTCTTTGCCTTATTGCTCATATGGCGGTTTTCCTTTTCAAGCTTCCGGCGCTGCTCTCGATTCAGCTTCACCTCCGGATCTACTCCCTGCTCCTTGGCAACGGACCGCATGTCGTATCCGGCAGCGGACGCGGCAGCGAAAAACTGCTTGAACGCCACGGGTCGATTGGTTCCAAGCTGCAACGTCTTGAATTGCCCATTTGAATCCTTGATGCTCGCCATATATGAACCCTTTTGTTCAAACAGGCAGGCTTTCTGTCGATCACCGGTCACAAACCGCTTTCCATACATAAAGCTCCTTTCCTATAATCGGATAGTACCAATATACCATAGTGCAATATATCGTTAACGAAAAAGGAGCCCGCTCGCCCGAACTCCTTTTTGAATCGATTCTTTCTTCAGAGCCTTACTTGTCGTAGAGGGCCCACTCTTTACGGATGTCGCGTTCAGCCTGACGCATAAGGCGTTCGGCGCGGCGCTTTGCTTCGCGCTCGCGACACGCCTTAACTTCGGGAAGCATAAACTCCTGGTAGTACATGAAACATGCAAGGCAGATCTCGGCCGTTCCCAGAAGAAGTAGGAGCACATTCATCTCGAAAAACAGGAAACTACCCACCCTGATCTCGCAGACAAGCGTCATGCATCCAAACATGAATACGATAACGTCATTCATGATACGAATCTTCTCAATATGCGTATACGTTCTCGGGGCGCGATGCTTACCGTTCATCATGGGTTCCTTTCTCCCGTTCACTTAACGTAAGGTTAGTATACCATAGTATCCTAGTACTATTGCAGAAAAAGTTGAAAATCATACTTGATAACTCTCCGCAACAAACCTTGAACGTCACGAGCAAGCGATGCGAACGACGATTTGCTTACAATACGCTATTCATGCGGTGCCTGACGGCACCTATGATCCGCTCCCTACGGTCGCTGATTGATTTCTAAAAAAAGGGGATGCATTTCTGCTTCCCCTTCACAAGCTAGGTCAAATATGTACGTAGTGAAACTCACCAACTTCACCCTACCGTGCCGCATCCTAGCTAATCGAACCGTCTTCAAGAACAAACCCGATCGGTTTGCGCAAGGAGTTGTCTACGATGATATTCGGGTAGTGTCGGATATCGTTGTAGACACTCACAGCAAGATTATCGAGTGCCCACTTGACCAAGACCGGTTCATATCCATTCAGCTCGCAGAAAGCTTCCCGCGCCAACTTGCTCTCAAAAGCAACCGCGCAATAGTGCTTCCCGTCGCCATCTAAATCCTTGACAGCGAAAAAAGTCTTCTGTGCCATGCTGTCTCTTTACTCCAATCTATCAAGCGCCAGACACCAGATACTTTAGCGCCGGGCACTTGGTGCTTAACTACGCGATGATTCGCTTCTCAAGGTTTTTGCGCATCTCAACATTGAACGACTTGAGCGCTTCCTCCTCATCCCCGCCATTCTCAAGATACTCGATCGACAGGTTATCCCTTGCGACAACCATAAGATCGTCGAGAAGGATGGAAATCAGCTCCTCACGACTCACGGAATCTGGGGTGAAGTCATCGAACATGGTTTCCAAAAAAATGCACTTATCGGACATGGAATAACCCTTTCTGTAAACCGCCTAACGTAAGGCTATCGTACCACAATACCGTAGTATGACCAACGAGAAAAAAAATAGTTTAAACAAAAATGGCGACCGTCACCGATCGCCATTCAAAATCTTTATTTTACGGACTCTGCTGCATTTGCAAACAGCTAGGAAATGTCATATTCGCCCTGTGCGATGCTTCCCGCGGGGACATGGATACGTATCTCGCACTTTAAGAACTTTCGCCGATCACGTGTCCACTCACCTACTATAGGAAACTCGTGGGTTTCACGGATGACCACATATTGATCGACTACTTCGACTCTCGCATCATCGGCTTCCGCATCCTCATACACCACCGTTCCATCGGCAGGGTAGCTCTTTCTACGATAGCCTCCATCATCCTGTCTCATCATCACGACGTACTCATCCTGTTCCGTGAGGTAGCCGAAGGAGAGCGCCGCCTTGCCGTCGAGGTGAGATCCGGTCTTGAGCGAAGCCAGGGAATGGCTCTCAGCGACCTCGGAATCTTCGCTGAGCAATTTGATACTCGTAGGAACAACTGCATGCCATAAAGCAAAGCCGGCCAATCCTATGATGACAGTCAGAGCGACAGACAGACCGAATCGCCTTGGGAATGACTTGTACTTCACCGCATCGTCACTCAACACGTAAATCACCCAAGCCAAAATAACTACGAAATATATGGCTTTAATCCAATTGGCCATATCAACCTTCCTTTCCTTTCGCTAAACGCCGCAAACCTCATATCCTGTGGATCGCAGGATATTAACGATTTCTTCGAAAGTCTCCGAATCGGAGCATGAAATCTTTCTTCCAACTGCATCGGCATAACACGTTTTCGTAGCATCGCCGATGCCCTTGCCGTCCTCATGGCTCCTGACTGCCCGCCATTCACTTCGGAGCATCTTCGTGCTTAAACCGGCTTCGATCATTTCATACATCAACTCGTCGCCACGGGAAGGATCGATTTTTGCAATCTTGCGCACGAGGTTAAGATTTAGCTCAGACAGATGTTTTCCATCTTCGAGACTCGGTACACCTGTTTTTCCGCTAGACCACTCATGATAGAAATCGCCGGCACTTTTGCGCTGCCACAACAAGGTCTCCGTTACGCCGCATCGTGCCGCCTCGTCTTTAAGCCAAGCGGAAAATGAACTGTATTCCGGTTTATACAGCTCGTTTTCCGACACGTCCCTCATCAGTAGATAAACCGGCACCCATGACCGACCTCCTTGCCTGAAAAGACTCGCAAGCTCGTCATGAATGGAGGAAGTGCGGGATTCCTCTGATCCGACGGACATCCGTTTCAGGTCCTCACGATATTTCAGCTCGAACCGGATCCAGCTGTCAGATGGAATAGAGGTGACCCGTTCGAGCTGACAGGCAATTTCCCTTCCGATGGCTTCCTTTCCAGTCAGGAGATCTTCAATCTCGGCAACAGTAACGCCCAACTCTACCGCAAACTCCCCAACGGACATTCCGTTGCCATCGATCCACTCCTGTAGATATTCACCGGGCGCGACCGCAAAATTCGTCCCCATCGCCACATCCTTTCTCTTGTTTACGTATAGGTATAGTATACCATAGTACAGTAGTACCGGCTCGCACTATGAAAAAGTATCTGCTTAGAAACGGGACGACCATTACGATCGTCCCGCAACAGAAACCTAATCAAAATGGTGAAAATCATGCTCAATATTCAGCGCGTTGAGCAAATTGACTAAAGCATCATTGTATCCGTTGACGTAACCGGATACGTACGGACTTAATCCGTCGCAGTCGAGGGCGACATTGGCGTTGAGCAGCCGCTCCACGGCTTTCCAAACTGTATTTTCGGTAAACATGTCAGTTCCTTTCCCTGCGCTTAACGTGTTTAAAGTATACCACAATATCACGGTACTATTGCTCTAAATAATAGACGCTCAGCCTGTCTGCTAACAACTTGATGATCAGCTTTGAAAGAAACGGAATCGCCTCACCCCTTCCCATTGTGGAGACCAGAGGGTTCGGCGGCTTCGATAGGCAACACACTCCGTGATCGATTTTCTTCATTTTTCTCCTGCCTCCATCACTTGCCGCCGCGGTCACGCAAAGCGTGAGCCGTCGGCTGGGGTCTTTCGGAGTAAGTCGGCGAGTTTTCGACAATTTCAATGGCGCGGAGAGTCCCTGGGTAAGGCTCGTAGCGCTGTTGGATTTGTCGGAAACTCGCCCCCTGTCCGCGCTAGCGGGCTCGACCAAAAATCGGCATCGCCGATACAAAGAAGGGCGGCCGTTATCGGTCGCCCTTTCCTCGACAGGCTAGAAAACCATTCCCCATTCCCCTCCTTCCTCGCCTACCCACGTGAGATAAGACCCTTCCTCGATAACGGGCTTCAAGGCGTTGAGAAAAGTTTCCTCGCACCCCGTCTTGTCGTCATACGACAATCCGGAAATGTTTCCGGCGTCGTCAAATTCGACCCCGAAACCGACCATTTCGAGAACTTCAACAAGATTGCCGCACAGCTCGTCATAGTTCCAAGGCATCCACGAGAACCAGACGTCTGGATTGCCGGCACACGACTTGGAATCTGCAGGCTTAGGCGTCGGGTCGCCGCCGAACTTCCCGCCGTGCTTGAGGTAGTCGTGCCTGTTGAGGTCGCAGACGATTTCATAACCGCGTTCGAAATTCTCCTTCTTAATCTTGAAGTTCGAAGCGGTTTCCTCGATGCGAACGTAATAACCCATTTCAGTTCCTTTCCTCCCGTTCGCTTAACGTTCCTATAGTATACCATAGTGGACAGGGGTGCATTGCTGAGAAAACCGGTATTCCTGAAAAGATTTCCCTGTTCAGGTCGCTAAAACCGACCTTCCTTTTCCCTGATGTACCTTTTAAGATTTTCAAGTGAATTACGGATGGTGCGCGCGGTCACGCGAAGCGTGAGCCGTCGGCTGGGGTCTTTCGAAGCAAGTCGGCGAGTTTTCGACAATTTCAATGGCGCGGAGAGTCCCTGGGTGAGGCTCGTAGCGCTGTTGGATTTGTCGGAAACTCGCCCCCTGTCCGCGCCAGCGGACTCACCAAAAATCGGCATCGCCGATACAAAAATGGGCGACCGTTACCGATCGCCCTCAGATTTCTCTTTAATCTTCCTTACGGTAGAGTATGAACGGATGCATCGCTACTTCCAGCTCGATCTCACTCTCCTGTTCATCCGTAAGCTCTATATTTCCGTTCTCGACTGTGACCTCTATATCAGGATTGCTACCATAAACGGCAGCGATGGAACCGTTCACAAGCTCAATAACAACGCTAGGCATTTATTTCCCCTCAATCCATCAATAAAAATAGCGCCCATAATCTGGGCGCTATCGGTCACTACGCCTCTTCATCGTCTTGATGGTCAGCACGGTTCATCTGCTTGACGATCTCTTCCACCGTGCCATGGGCAATGACGTCAAGAGGAAAACACGCCACCATACGACACGGATAATACCCCTGATCTTCCTCACATCCGTAACGGTTCGTCTCGTCAGGCTTGTGCTGAAAACCACAATAGAATTCGAGCTGATCCGTGTCTAAATTGACAATATATGCGTACTCACAGAACAGCGAATCCTTAATGAAAGACGAGTTGTCAATCATGTAGACCTTCGATCCGCTATCAATAAAGGGCAACCAATTCTCGGGACAACCTTGGTTTGGACGCAAAGTCCAATACCAGTCGCCACCGTCAACACCCAAATCGTGCTCCATGCAATACTCGATCTGCTTCGGGCTCGGCATGGCATCCTCAGACACCAGCTCAATATGGTCAAACAGTGAGTTCATTCCGTCCCTGCCTGCACATTTGCAAAACTCGACAATCTTCTTCCCAAGCCAATCGGGATAGCTGTCAAGATGGTTGTAGGTCAACTTGTCGATCCCGTTCTTATGGAATCCGTACAGACCGCGCGTACCCATTGTTAGTTCCTTCCTGTTGGGGCTTAACGTGATACTATCATACCACAATACTACGGCGTCACCTTGGTAAAATTGCGCAATTGAATAAATTTCCCCGTACTGAAAAGGGCGCCTGCAAAATTGCAGACGCCCAACCTATCCACTTATTCTATGTATGAACCGATAGGTTCAAACTCCCAACGGGTGATACATCCCCCCTCTTCATCCTCAACACGATCTATGAGAATTTCCAGTGATTCATGCGACCGATAAAACTTCTGCAAGATACCAGTCAGCCATTTGCGGTCTGCATCATATTGCCCGTCACCGATTTGTTCAAGCAGTGCTTCATTTTCAATGCCGAAAGTATCAACGTGATACTGACCAACTAGTTCACTGCGATTCGTATAGTAAAAACAGCAGCCTGGTTCCTCAGCATCGTAATGATATTCAAAAGTTTCCTCGGGAAAGGCATGGTTTACCCCACATACAATCGCTCCCAATTGCGGTGCCCAGGCGCTATACACAATACAATGGACTTTCGTCCCCTCTACCCGCACTTCCTCTAACGTACCTCGACAACTGACATCCGAATAATTTGAAAACGCGCTGGAATTAACGGCTATATTCCCAAGCCAGCTATCACCGAATCCGTTTTCTACTCCGCATTCATGGCACCAAGATTCAATCTTATCCGAGACTTTCTTGGCCAAGCTTTCGTCTCCCGTCTCGATCTCAAGAAAAGTGCTGCACCAGTTCGGCATGTTCGGGTTCCTTTCCTCCCGTTCGCTTAACGTTCCTACAGTATACCATAGTACCGTAGTATCAAGACTGAGAATAAGAAAAAGGCACCTCCAATTTTGAAGATGCCCTGATACACAGACTGAAATTAAAAATCGGCTTCGAACCAGTCAAGGAGATCATCGAAATCATCGGTCTCGAAGATTTTCCTATCGGTTAGAGTTCGCTCGTCAAAGGTGTACTTATCATTTTCGCCTGGAATGTGTCCGATAAGGCTCGGAAGATTCCTTTCTTCTGGCGTTTTCAGTCGCTCCACACGCTCGGTGCTGTCCATCACTACAACCCATTCGTGATCGTAGTTGGGATCATTATGCTTAAGCGTCAAGCTATGCGACTTGTCTCCCCAAGTGAAACACATAGCACCGCACGCGCCGTGGCGCGTGCCACTGCTATAGTTGAGACACTTGAACCAAACTTTCGTCCCGAGGGACAGTTTTCCCTTCGGAGCGACCTCTTCGATGAACGGGACAAACTCACGGGCATAACGGAGTGCATCAGGATCCATCCAATCCGCCACACCAGCCTTTTTTGCATGGTCAATACAGTCGAAAACATCATATCCCAGAGCCTTTACAGCCGTCTGAAGCCGACCAAAAGTTGGGATACCGATGGTAGCGTGGTTGATAGACATGTTCGGGTTCCTTTCTCCCGCTCGCTTAACGTTCCTATAGTATACCATAGTACCGTAGTACCAAAACCAGAAATATCAAATTAGCCTAAATAAATAGACAACCTCTCAGACTTATAATCCTCCAGACGGCTGATCGCCGAGCCTTACAATCATTTTCTCGGCCAGATCATCCTTAACATGAGAAAGGACGCAGTGAATTTCCGATTCATTGTACCCAGGTGCAGTACAGGTTTGGTTTTCGTAGCTTGTAATACAGCCATACCGCTCCCCAAGTGTAAAAGGATCCCCATCAGGTTTGCTTTTCATCTTGAAAACTCGAACGGGAGCGTTCTCATTGTAACGCTCGTTCACGGATGCAAAATTTGCATCAAGTAGCATTTGCCCAACTTTCTGACTGCATGTCGCAGCGCTATAGAAAGTTCCATCATCCTCATCGTGCAGACCTGCCGCCCCATATTCAGTTCCAGCCATCGCACAAACAATCGCCGAAATCGTAAGATCTGAAACAATATCGCAACTCATGTTCGCGTTCCTTTCTTCTTCGATCTACCTAAAAATCCCAGACGGCGGCACGGTCTGGATCAATAAAATCGGCAAGACGATTAAAAACGTCATTGACCTTGAATTCCTCTCCAGACGGGAAGCCAAGCACCCGCCATGCGAGAAGTGCCATAGGATCCTCGTCAATAAAATCGTCTTCCTCCCATGCCCTGAGAGACTTTGCAGCTTTGAGACAGTCTGCTTTGGTAATAGACGTCTGGTTGATAGACATATTCAGATACCTTTCTCCCGCTCGCTTAACGTTCCTATAGTATACCATAGTACCGTAGTACCAATAACGGAAAAACAATCTTCCCGAAAAGATTTTCCTTCTCAGGACGCAAAATAGACCCTCCGTCTCCCGGATGTCTCTTTAAGACCTTACAAGAGTTTGTGTTTATCGCCGCGGTCACGCGGAGCGTGAGCCGTCGGCTGGGGTCTTTCGGACCAAGTCGGCGAGTTTTCGACAATTTCAATGGCGCGGAGAGTCCCTGGGTGAGGCTCGTAGCGCTGTTGGATTTGTCGGAAACTCGCCCCCTGTCCGCGCTAGCGGACTCGCAAAAAAATACTGGGCTCCTATTCGGATCGCCCAGTATAATTACCAACTATATGTAGGCAAAGACGGCAATACGTCTGCGTCCCGATCGAGAACCACTAAATTGCAATTCTCCTTATCCGCTAACCTGAAAATGTCCTGTAGGCAAGCTGGGATGTCCTTCCCGTAGACATTTTCCCAGTAGAGAATAATCCACCCGTAACTTTTCGGGCAGACAACCACCTCTCCCTCTTTCTCGAACTTCTCCGGATTAGCGAGAAACAGTCTCCCCATCGCGCTTAGATGCGAGGTCGAAAGATCGAGATACTTGCAAACTCCCATAATATGAGAACCTCCTATGAACATGATCAGGTAGAGGGGCGATCCCCTCTACCCTTATATCAGTTAGGCCACATCGGCAATTCGGTCTCCCTTACCGTAACCGTATCCATCTTCGGCTCCTGCATCATGGATGGATGTATCCTGCGAGACGATATAGCGCTGCTTCGGCTCCGTCTTAATGTCGTGCTGTTCGTTGATGAAACGGGTGACACTCTCGGGAACGACAACCGCAAGCGCGAAAGACTCGTCCGCCGCCACCTGCTCGCCGTAAGCCTGTTTCAAGCCCTCAACGAAACCGAGACAATAGCTGTTCTTGCTTCCGCTTTGCTTTCCGATGCGCTCGCCAGTCTCACGGAAACGGCGATCCACATATGACGTAAAGCACCTCTCGATCGCATGCCTAGTGGCACGAAAACAACCTGCCGCAACCACGCTGTCCTCTGCTTCGCCAACGAAAACAATCTGCTTGCTCGTAATCTTTTGACGATTCGTCCAAAAATCACGCTCATGGCGTACATGAAAATAGGACTCACAACGATAGTTGCTGGCAATGACATACGCCAGCGCCTTCACCCAGATCGCCACGCGCTTACCGACATCTTCGCCCGTCTCATTGATCTCGGGTGCATCATCGGATAATGAAATCTCGTCAAGCGTCATGTCATTGGCTACAAGAAGACGCTGAAGCGCAAGGGATGCCGCTCGTGCTTCGCCCTCCGTTGTGGCTCCGTCAATCATAGCGAGGATCTTCTTAATCTTGTCGTTCACCGTTGCCATTTCGGGTTCCTTTCTCCCGTCCGCTTAACGTGGTTTAAGTATATCATAGTGCCGTAGTACTAAGACCGTAAATAGCAAATTGAACCAAAATAAATAGGCACCCAACCGGATGCCTATTTAAGAACCTTGTCATTCAATCGTGCCAACGAAACGATCAACGGTATTGGAAACGAGATGAATCTCATTGCCCTTTACCGCAACACGAACCATGCGGTGCCTGAACCGCTGCCGTGTGCTATCCCATCTGGTAACGCACACAATAGCCCGATCGCCGCTACCAAAGTCCCCGTCCTCGCAAACGGCAATAGCCACTTCCTCGTCACTGTAGCAATAATCGAGTTCAATATCTTCCTCTCGCCCATCCGCACGATAAATGTGTGCAAGCATTTTTTCTCCGTTCTATATATCACTAACCTATAAATTGCTATACGGGTTCTTCGCGTCCAATAGCAAATGGTGTTTGCAGCCGATCGCCCTTTATTTCAACTACTCGGCGATATGGTCAACAAGATCCCCGATGCCCTCAATCGCCAAGGGCGTGTCAAGCGTTCCCATCGTTATGTCATAGAAATAGAAATCTGCATACTCGCCACTATCCACCGCGTCAAGAATATGACGTGCAAGAAACAGCCTATCGTTTTCGATCTCACTAATCGCATAGCTCAAGAGGGTTTCACGACTGCAAACGTCATACTCCCCATCTGCCATTTCCGATGCGATCTCGCTAAGTGGCTTACCTTCATCAATCATAGCGCGGAGTTCTGCTTCTGTCATTTCTGGTTCCCTTCTCCCGTTCGCTTAACGTTATTAAAGTATATCATAGTACCGTAGTACTGACATTCATGAACTTAATTTCCAACGAAAAATCAGGTTATAACCTCCTAAAAAAGAACGGGACAACCGATAATCGGCTACCCCGTTCTTTGAATTAGACATGGTACTCGTATTTGACGAGCCAGCAGATCGGCGCACTCCTAGACGCCTTCACCTTCATTTCATACCGTTTCTGCTCCAAGCGCTTTTCGGTCTCACGGATGCCTTTCTTCTTCGCGGCGACCCGGTTACGGTCGGTCTTGCTGCGAAGGTCGGTACTGCAAATCGGACAGACATTTCCAAACTTCCTGTAAAGTCCCACCCTTTCGAGCTTACTTCCGCAAGACGGACAACCGATAAAAGCCGACTTGCGATTCGAGATAGCAGCCCCACCTTCAATTGCCGATAGTTCTGCCTTAAGGCGATTCAGCCGTTCCTCAAGCTTGGTTTCCTCCGCAGACTTCTTTAGAGTGATGCGATCCGTATTGCGGAACAGCACAGCATGGTCGTCATATTCGCCCTCATATCTCTCTAAAAACCTCTCCGCGTCTTCCCTTGTTTCAAAAACATGATCCTCATGCCACTTTAACTGACTGTCTGGATACCAACCTCCCTCTTGCCAGTCCTCATGCATGACTTCCTCCTGTATCTCCGCGAGAACCGCCTTACGCGATACGTTTCGCTCATACACCGCATAGTTGATAGCATGGCTCATATTCGGGTTCCTTTCTCCCGTTCGCTTAACGTAACTATAGTATACCATAGTACGATAGTATAACCATCGAGAATGAGAAATAGCTTAAACAAAAAGGGCGACCGTTGCCGATCGCCCCATGTAAATCTTATTCCATTTCCGAACCTCGCTCCGTCTACACTGCAAACGTTACTCGAACGCGTGAATACGCAAGAACTCGACCTCTTCGATGATGATTTCGATATTTGAACGGCGCTCGCCGTCCTTCGTCTCCCACTGGCTGTAGCGAAGGCTTCCCTCGATCACGACCTTATCACCCTTAGCAAGAAGTTCGCCAAGCTGCTCACCTCGCGTGCCGAACATGGTGCAATTGAAGAAGTTGGGGAACTCCTCCCACTCACCCGTCTCGGGGTTGCGGCGGCGGTCGTTCACGGCAATGCCAAGCGACATGACGGGCTTGCCGCTCGCGGTCGTGCGAACCTCAGGATCGCGCGTGAGGTTGCCGGAAACGGTGACGTGGTTGATAGACATTTCATTTCCTTTCCCTTGTGGGGTCGCTTGCAGCTACTAGTATACCATAATACCGTAGTACCAAGACCGTAAATATCAAATTGAACCAAAATAAAGAAACATCCAAACAGATCACGTACGCAACAGCCCGATCGCCGATAAATGTTTGCAGGTATAGTGCTTACTCACTATAGATCACCATTCAATCCTTTCTTCCGTGCCCTCTTTACAACCTTCCGAATATTTGTGTTTGTCGCCGTGGTCACGCGGAGCGTGAGCCGCCGGCTGGGGTCTTTCGGAGCAAGTCGGCGAGTTTTCGACAATTTCAATGGCGCGGAGAGTCCCTGGGTGAGGCTCGTAGCGCTGTTGGATTTGTCGGAAACTCGCCCCCTGTCCGCGGTAGCGGACTCGATGGAAATCCTTCAGAATTACAAGTACGAATTACCCTTCTACAAAAAAACGGTGCTGACGGAACAAATCAATCGTCCTGTCAGCACCGCCTGACTAAAACCCTTAAAAATCATAGACACCCTGATGAAGTGCCTGTTTCACGGAACGCCTAGCGCGGCGCTTTTCTTTGCGCTTCTCGTCTGCAATCCGACCGGAATGACCCGCACCGACAAAATCCGTACAGCCGTAAACTCCGGTAAAGCCCTTGGCGTTGATTGCAGTCTTGCGCTTGATTACGTCCTTCATGATGTAACTCCGTCTCTAGGAAATCGCGTAAACCGAGGAACTTTCATACACAACAGGATCCGTCCTAACAGGAAATAGCTGTTGGGCGCTCAGGGGACGGCAATACGTCCATTCAACAAGAATCACCTTGCTCGAATGATCACAGCTCCTTTCCGCGACCTCGACCGCACGTCTCTTCGAACTGAACGCCGCGTGCCTTACCTTGCCATTACCGAGATATTCATCAACCAGCCAAGTGACATCCATCGCAATCTCCGTGTTCGAATTGGTATTATGTAGTAGTACTATAATACCACAGCGACATAGTACTATCGCCGAGAAACCAAAGTTTTGATGTGAAAAGCCCTTGCACTCGATCCTCCGCCTTGAAAAATAAAAACGGCACCTCGCTTTCCGAAATGCCGTCCATCGTTACACTATCAGCCCTTTTTCACGAGCGCAGACAATACCATATGCCTTTCCTTCCCATCAAGCTCCCTTTCGGCAACCTCGCGGAACTCCTCGGTATAATCCGAATCATCGTCCCCATTCCAGTCCTCCGACACGTCACTCCACTCGCACTCAATCTCTTCTGACATGCCATCATCAACATAGCGATAAAACCCATCCGTACCCCTCAAGACACTCATTACCTCGTCCAGATCCGCTCCCTCTGCCATATCCAGATCGAAAAACCACGTCCGCGTCTCGGAATACATCACGCTTTTTTTCATTTCGGGTTCCTTTCTTCCCGCCAGCTTAACATAAGGTTAGTATACCACAATACCGTAGTACTACGGATAAGATAAGATTTTTCCACCAAAAAGGGCGACCGTTGCCGATCGCCCTTTTCCTATGCAGCGTCTAAAATGATTCCCTCCCCGTAATCAATCACCACACAGGCAAACGGACGATCGGATTCATAGTTATCAGTCACACCCCAACAATTGAAACATAGTCCATCCTCGTCCGGACCGAAGGAAAGTGCATCATCTACAAGCGCTTCTATATCGGGAAGCTCTGTATCATCCGCTGTGTCCTTCGCGGCATCAAGAATCTCCTTTCTCTTCGCAGTACACTCAGCAATAAACTGCATCGCAGATACCCAGAACGACTCCGTATATCCGATTACCCTTTCCATGTATCAGCCTTTCACCCGAAACTTACCGTAAGATGGAACATCCTGATAAGCTGCCCTATCCAATGTCTGCCTATTCGTCCCTGTGACCATGCTCAAGGCAGAAATCGATCACCTTATCTAAGGTTGCAATCTCCGTCGACCAATCATCCCCGTACTCCTCGTTCTCAGATAGAAACGTAATTGTCGAGCGGATCGCATCAAGGTTGATTTCGTTGACGTCAATCATATTCGAGGTCCTTTCTCCCGTTCGTTTAACGTAAGGTTAGTATACCATAGTACCGTAGTATAACTAACGAGAATGAAAAATAGCTTAAACAAAAAGGGCGACCGTTGCCGATCGCCACAAACTACTCTGCTGGTATTTAATTCCAAAGCGTCAGACAGGCAAAATCAACCATTCATCTTTATGGCTATCCCCCTCACAGTAACAAGTATAGTTATCAAACCAAATTCGACAGCCCTTTTCATTCATGCGATAATCGCCGTTATCATAATCTCGCTCTCGTGAAAGAAACTCATCAATATCGACTTCAATCCCAAAGACATTTCGAATACCCTTGGCAATTTCCCTTGCGGCATCCTGCCACGTGTCGAACCTGCCCACTTCCGCAATTCCCCATTCTTTCGTGTAGTTGACTAGAATATACATCCCAGGTTCCTTTCTTCCGTACGCTTAATGTAAGGTTAGTATACCATAGTACCGTAGTACATGCATCAATAGATGAAAAATAGGGGAGACCAAACGAGATCTCCCCTTTTTAAAAAAATCAGTGCACGCGAAGGCTTTTACGATATTTTCCATCCCGCCCGAGAACTTCACGACACAGTCCGACATAATAGCCATATGTATCAGCCGAAACGTAATTGCTCTGATCGACCTCGTTCCAATCGGCCCCATCGTGCAAAAACACCTGTCCCGGGCAGCACCAACCCCCGTCAACATAGGCAATACGGCAAGAAACCGTACCTTCTAGCCAACCGGTCTTATCGGCAAGATGTGCGCTTTCCACGATATAGCATTTCCCGCTATATACATCGCGCAACTGCACCATAGAGGTATCTGGATTGAGCCACTGCATCTTGAACGAGCTGAAACGCTGCGTCTCGGCAATCTGTTTCAGCACATTCCTCGATTCCGCGCTGATTTCGTCACGCAGCGCCGTTATCCCAACAAGAGTGCTCTCCTGATAGGGCATCTCAAACAGAAGCCATTCAGTAAAGAACTGATTGAGTAAGAGCGTCGTATCAAGGTCGGGATCTTCGTCACCGAAGCACTCTTTCGGAGCAACAGCGTTCATCCAAAAATCAGTGGCTTCCTCGATAAATTGAAACTTGCGAAGCTGCCAAAAAAGGGCGACTTCCCCCATAACGTTCTCTACTCCTGTAACATCAGTTGCCATTTCGGGTTCCTTTCTCCCGTTCGCCTAACGTAAGGTTAGTATACCATAGTACCGTAGTACAATTAGCGAGAATGAGAAAATGTTTAATCAAAAAGGGCGACCGTTCCAGATCGCCCTTCAAGGTCTTTATATCAATCCGACAATGCCTTATCGCATTTCATAAGATAGTTGTCGAAGGTAACTTCTGTAAACAGATAGAACATCGCCCCACCTACACTGCATTCATTGCTCGATTGCGCTAAAGCGCACAGGCCAGATTGCCTACTCGCTTTTAGCAACAGCCGATTTAACAAAAAATGGAACTGGAGTCGGCTCTTCTGCATCTGCTCGATACCCGTAAGTCACAAACGCGGGATAGTTGCACTCAAGGTGTTTTGCACTCTCCCCCTCAACCATGGCAATGAGGTCGATCACCGCATCGTTTTCGTCAATCCAGAAAATCCTGATGCCGTGATAGTCCTCACTCTCATCGCCCTCGAAAATCCCGATCCGACCAGCGGGCGTGTCGATAGCGTAAATAGGCTTGCACATATCAGTTCCTTTCCCTGTGCTTAACGTGGTTAAAGTATACCATAGTACCGTAGTATAATTACCGAGAATAGCGATTTTCTGAAATGATTTCCGGCCCGACCGAGAATTGACCCTCTTTATCTTCCTGAGTTCTCTCTTACACCATTCCCAGTGGATTGTGGATGGTGCGCGTGGTCACGCGGAGCGTGAGCCATCGGCTGCTATCGTTACGACGAAGTAGGCGAGTTTTCGACAATTTCAATGGCGCGGAGAGCCCCTGGGTGAGGCTCATAGCGCTGTTGGATTTGTCGGAAACTCGCCCCCTGTCCGCGATAGCGGACTCATTAAAAAGTATCGGATTTGCCGATACGGATTTTTCAAAACCTCGAAATAGGGGAAACCGCTCAATTCGGACGGTTTCCCCTATACTCTAAAACCCTAGGCAACGCCTTTTCCTAAACGATCGGCAAGCTCGCTATAGGTGCCTTTCCAAGAAAACCCGAAATCGGTTAGACCGATAAAGACCAACGGATCGGCCGCGTTTCCTGATTCGTCAAGCGGTTGAGCAATACCAACGCCCAGCCTTTTCGATGCTTCCAGAGTCGCATATACAAAACTCGGATTGGTATTTGCAGGCTCGACCGCATCATCGGCAAATGCCCTTGCAAGATGCTCCGGATTGTCGAAATCCTCAATTTCAACCGTACCGTCCTCATACTCCCATCGAAACCAGCTGCCAGACTCTACATACGGCTTCAGGTCTACAAGCAAATCCTCCGTAGCGAGAGGATGTTTTTCGTATGGCAGATACAATCCCACAAGGCTATCGCCCTCAAAAGTCGGCTCAAAACCATGGCTACACATCAGCTCCCGAAATGGCCCATCGAAGCCAAGTTTCCGAAGAATATCATTGTAGCGGGCCCAGTCAATCTTGACAGTTCCCTCTCCGCCCATAAAGCATCCCATTACATTTCCTTTCTCTTGTGGATCGCTTACAGCTACTAGTATAGCATAATACCGTAGTACTACGTTTAGAAATCCTTCCCGTCCATTAGTTCGTTTTGAATCTGCCGTTTACGCTTGCCAACCAATTGGCGAACACTCTCAGGCATATTTAAAAATTGACGGGAAATTCCGAAAAACTCCGCCATGATCACAGCCGCGAACGCATTTGCATCAACCTCGAGCGGCTGGGCGTTATACTCGTCAATATCCAACTGATCGCTTGTATGGTAATCGTGCAAACTCCGATCGTTTTCCAGCTGATACGCATGACGAAGCTCATGCGCTATCGCGAAGAACAATTCAGGCGTCACACCTATGTCATTTCTGATCAGTACGCCATCAGGTGTCAAAGCGGCAATTTGCGTATCAGTCCGTAGTCGGTCGATTGACACAAAGCGGATCGCGGGCATCTCAATCTGCAAAATCGTACAGATCTCCCTCGCAAACTTCGAACATATTTGTTTTTTATCCATTGTCTACATTCTCCTTATGATACCATAATACCATAATCTTGAAGATAATGGAACCGCTGATCTATGGTACCGGAACGTGGATGATTCTCAACGGATTGGAATAAGATTCAGCAAGTGAAAAGCTTTGAAGCGTTCCGCGGCTCTTTCCATCCCAAAAGGCAATGACACCGCGATTTACATGCTTCGAAATATACTCATGCATCAAACGGTTCCGAATGTAACCTGCACGTTTTCCATAAGTGTCCCAATCAGCGGGAAACTCTTTGTAGGCATAATGCCGATCCGCTGCATATCGTTTTGCCAAGGCATCCGTACCGTATGCGCCACCAGAAACAATGATGATGTTCTTCCAGTTCCTTAAGAGGTGATCGCATTTCGTTACGAAAAACTCGTAATCAGAAAAGGAACGGGATCCGACCATTAGGCAGTAAAATGCTTCTGCATCTGACATATCGGCTCCCTTCTATCATAATATCAAACCAAATATACTACACTACCATAGTATTAAGAGGAAAAACTGGGCACTCCATCTAGGAACGCCCAGTTTCTAAAATTAAAGACTTGAAATAGCCCGAGAAATCGAAGACGAATCGCAAATAATCTTTGCACCACCTTCGATAAGCATATTGCATCCACGCGATTCAGGAGCGAAAAATCCTCCTGGACATGCCCATACTTCCCTACCAAGTTCCATTGCACATTCGGCCGTGGAGAAAACGCCCGATGGGAACCCTGCTTCCACAACCACCATCATTTGTGACAGCGCAGCGATAACCTTCCGACGCCTGGCAAAACCTGCCCTCGTAGGTCCTTTGCCCCAAGGAGAAATGGAAACAATCGCTCCACCAGTTTCGACCGTCAACTCAAACATGTCGACATTCGAACTTGGATAATCTACATCTGCTCCTGTGCCAACCACCGCAATATGAAGACCTCCGTTTTCAAGAACAGTCCTTGCAGCAACGCTCTCACAACCAACAGCACCACCCGTGATAACGGGAACAAAAGCAGCTAATGCTTCATTTGCAACAATCTTTGAAGCTTCCTCTCCATAGGGAGAAGACCTCCGAGTTCCCGTAACAGCTATAGACTTGGCACTCAACACACTCGGGTTGCCGATCACATAGAGTTTTTCAGGCGGCTCGTTCATGTCCTTCAAAGCAATCGGATACAACGGATTGTCAATCTCGATCTCATAACGCTCGAAGTCACTTGCGCTCATTTCGGGTTCCTTTCTCCCGTTCGCTTAACATACCTATAGTATACCATAGTACCGTAGTATGGCTAACGAGAATGGCGATTTCTCCGAACCGATTTCCACTCAACCGAGAGCTAATACCCTTATCTCCCTGAGTTTTCTTTAATACCTTTCCCAGTGGATTATGGATGGTGCGCGTGGTCACGCGGAGCGTGAGCCATCGGCTGTTATCGTTACGACTAAGTAGGCAGGTTTTCGACAATTTCAATGGCGCGGAGAGTCCCTGGGTGAGGCTCGTAGCGCTGTTGAATTTGTCGGAAACCTGCCTCCTGTCCGCGTCAGCGGACTCTTTTGAAAATGGACAAATATAAGAGAATCATCCTAAACCGGCGGTTCCCTCATGTCGAAAATCTTTATGGTTGTAGCACCTAATGCAAAGTCTACCAATGGTCAAATTCGCAAACGCTTGCGAATTTGATGTCTGCTTACATTTAGCTACCTAACTGATATTTAGACATGGAAAAGGCTCCCGTCCAAAGGACAAGAGCCTTTTCCATAGGAGTAAAGATGCCTAGAGATATTTTAGCACAAACCGAACTTCTCCCATTCCTCCCCCCAGTCCAGCGCACCGTAAAGATCATTCCAAGCGAAGAGATTCACGTTCAGACGCTCTTTGTTGAAGAGTGGGCCGCACGCACGATCAACCAGACCCTTTTCACCCCAAAAGGCAATCGCGTCCTCGACATCCGACTCGTCCAACCCGAGCAGCTTAGCGATGTCGTGCTGACAATACGGGCAAAAATCTGCCTCGAAGCTCCACGCAGAAATGAATCCGAGGACAAGTCGGGCAATCAGGGATGAATCCGGATATACCTCACCAGCCCGCATGGCAGCCAAGGGAATCGGCGGGCAAGAAGCCTCATCGATATCAAATGCCACCTTAGCTTTTCTACCGGCAATGTTAGCTTCATAAATTCGATCGCACATCTCCAAATCAGGAATAAGATATGAACCCCTCCTGTAAACGAGTCTGCGATCAAGAAGCTCTTTAACCGAAGATTCCACTACAGCCCCGTCCATATGCAAGTACTCTGAAATGAACGTGGCATCATCTGGAATCGGCCCCTTGTCACTGGCAATCAACGACATGACATCGCGCATCTCATAAGTAGGGAGGCCTAGCGTTAGCGTCCATGTCGGAAATGAATATCCATCGCTGTTAAGGAGCTCTTCCATAACCTCTTCGTCAGTCATTTTTTTTCCTTCAATTCAGTCAATTAGGCTTCTAACATCTGCGCGGCAGGCTCATTGAACTCTGCTATGCACTTGCAGATGCCGCTCGCACTGTACAGTTTCCCGAGGGCCTTATCGTAGCCATAGTCCTCTTTCAAACCCTCGAAGATCTTCCCGGCCTCCATTCTCGCATGGGCGGCATCGGTGGCCGCCACCGCCGTCACGTAATTCTTGTTTCCCATTTTCCCGGGAACGGTGTAACCGACCTCGAATCGATACAGCATCATTCTTATTCCCTTCTCTCGTGGTGCCGTAATATCAATATACCACAGTAGCATACTAAGTGATCGCTCAATCGAAAACACATTGTCATACAAGGGGAAAAATTACTAAAATTTTCGATGATACTAAAGTTGAATCGTGCTATAGTCTTATTGTCGCTTAACGAGGAGGCACCACCTGATTCCTTTCCAGGTGGTGCCTCCGCCTTTTTATAGCCAGATAATCAAATATGTCTTCCGAAGGCTTTGCGCTTTACATAGAGCGTTCGTCATCGTTGTAGGCGGAAAACATCATGTCCTTTTCCGCCATCCAGCCGATGCGGACTGCACCTCTCTTGCCGTCTCGACAGATCGAAAGGAGGTGAAACCTATGGGTAACAGCGACAAGGACTTCGAGAAGTCAAACCAATGCGCGTTTGACGCCTACTGCAAAGTAATCCTCAGAAATGAGGCGAGGGACGCATACGACCAGCGTAAACGCAAACTGAAACGCGAACAGCTCTTCGGAGAGATGTCGCCTGAAGAGCTGAACAAGCTCATCACGACAGACCGGTATTTCCAATTCGAACGGGATATCGTGGAAGACGGTTTGCATTTCATTGTGTGCGACCAGGGCGTATACGATGCGCTCATGACCCTTCCCGGGGCAAAAAGAAAGATCATCCTTCTATCCTACTTCGGAGAGATGAACGACCGCGAAATCGGCGACGCGCTCGGCACCGGACGCGCCAATGTCCAATACCATCGCTCACGTGCGCTCGCAATGATGCGAAAGACGCTCGAACAGGAAAGTGAGGAATACTGATGAGCAAGCGAAAAAACAAACTCGTTCCATTCGAAACCATCGTCCTCGCAACGCAGGGCGACCCACAGGCATTAGAACAGGTTATACGACATTACAGACCGTACATACTTTCACTCTGCCGCCGGGAATACATTGCGGAAAACGGCAACGTCTCCATCGTATGCGACAACGAACTGAAACTGCGACTGGAAGCGAAGCTGATGGCAAAAATCCTGCTGTTCGATATCAGAGAGAGGACATACAAAACGTAACACGTAAACCAAAATCGAAACACGACTCTTAAAACCTAAAGATAGCAGGGGAGACCGCGAACCGGTCTCCCCTTGGTTACGTTGTACAACCTGATCCCGCTGTGGTATAATACTACCATACAATAATACAGTCACGGAGGCAATCCAATGGAGAACAATACCAAAACGCTCGCTTTGGAAGACGATCCTAAAATTCCTGAAATGCCGAAAAGCGAGGATGAGCAACGTAGGCAAAATGAAGACTATGCCAGAAATCTCGGACTTGATGTGATCGACCCGATAGGGGACTGAATCGCGGAACAGCCGACTGGACATGGTAAGGGCTGATAGTGGATAACCGCTATCAGCCCTTTCGTCTACCTATCTTGCCTGAAGGCGGGCAATCAACGCCTCCTGCAGGACTTTGGAAAAATTGATTCCGCGTTCCTCACATGATGCATTCAGCCACCCAGGAATCGTCAATGTCTTCTTTACCGACTTCTCCCCATATTTCCGCTCGAATGCCTTGAGATCGATGTCGACCATATTGACGATCGCCCCCTCTTCCTCCGCAATGACATCCTCAATGGAGGAAGCCACCGGAAGAACATTGCCTTCCTTCAATTCATTGAAGAGATACTGTCCACATGCCTCCTGGGCCATTGTAAACGCATCTGCAAAATCATTTCCGTAAGTCGCCAAATCATTCAGATCTGGAAAAATAACCGAATAGCGACCGTCCGCTTCTTTATAGAACACCGCCGGATAGATATAGCACATACCGTTTCCTCCTTAATCAAAAACTACTTCAGCCCCGCCTGCCTCAGCACGGAAATCGCGACCCTCAACGGAATGTCGCCGCCATGCCTCGGTATCGTGACCTTCCCTTTCTTCAACGGATGCCGGTACTGGTAGTGCGATCCTTTCACATCACACCGAATCCAGCCATCCGCGACAATCAGCCTTTCAAGCTCCCGAAACCTCATCTTCCGTTTACCCTTTCTCTAATTATAGCACGTGTAATACGTGGTGTAAATACCATACTACTACGGTACGAAACTACTACCGATAACACCGATCTTTTGCAAGGCTGGACGCTTTTTGCGCGTCCTGCCTGCTGGTTTGTGATATATCATTTTCTGTGCATTCCGACTACGGGTTACTGGTATCTCGGTAGCATAGTACCGTAATGCTATTCAGATTTAAGAGTCTTCACGAACTTCGCCACAATACTCTGGCTGGATTCCGCCATGTCATCGAGGAGTTTTGACGCCTCCACCTTGTCGAGCCTGCCGACCTCGATCACCGTGTCGGCCGCCCTAGAATATGCGTCGAGCGCGGATTCGATTGCGAACTTGGCTCTCGCAATAGCTCCGGTCAGCTCCCTGTTCTCGATCGCCTCAGTCACTTGGCGTTTGGCGGCATCGATCTGTTTCCGTGCGACGTCTGCAACGGCTTTCGCCGCCCTCTCCTTTTCCTCAAGTTCGGCACGTTCCTTTGCAAACTTGGCGTTCATCTCCTCTTCGGCTTTTCGTCGGGCCTCGGCAACCTGTCGATCTCTCTGTCCATTCAGTTCGTCGATCTGTTTAAGCAGTTCCGACTGCTTTTCGGCGGCGGCATCGAGTTTCTTCCGCTCCTCTTCAAGGGCAATACCGATTGCCTCTTTCTGCCGCTTCTGGTTGGATTTCTCGGCCTCTGCCGCCCGTTTCTCCAATACCTCGATCTGAGCAGCAACCTTGGCTTTCTCGGCAGTCAATTTCGCCATTTGAGTATCCTTTTGTTTCAGCTCGTCAGCGAACTTGGCTTCCGCCTCGGCTGCGTTCCTGTTTGCAAGCTCTTTAACGGCTGTGACCTTTTCCTTCTCCTGTCTCACCTCCTCCTGGAGCTTACGAAGCGCCATCTCTCCAGCTTTACGTTCCTCTGCAAATCTCGCACGCTCGTCTTCCGGAAGGTCAATCAAAGCCAAAGCCTGCGTGTAGCTCAAATTCGCAAGCGCTTGCGATTTCTCTGCCAACCCGTTCCGACCGTACTCCTGATAGATCTTCATGAAGTTGTTCGCCGTCCTCTGGCTGTAATCGACCCTTTCCTTAAGCCACGTTCCCCACGTGCCGCGCTTCACCATAGCTTTCGCCTCGGTCAGGCGCCGGCCGATCTCGATTGAGTTGAACAGGACGACCTGTTTCGTCTGTTCCGTAATCATCCGGATCTCTGAAACCAGCCTATCCTCCCTCGCAGCATCCTCGTCGGAGACATACTGGACTGTCTCCGCACTCTCCGCTTCAGTCATCATCGGAACGACATTTCCCCTTGCGATCACCTGAGCCTCGACCTCTACGTTTTTCTTCGCTCTTCCCATCTTGTTTTCCTCCTATTTTTAAATGATTTAGGCTGAACAGCTTGTCTGTTCTGCTGTGCCTATACCGGGCATGAATGCAACGTAGTGGAGCGAGGGCGCGAATCAAGGGCGAAGTCTTTCTGCCAGTTTTTACGGAGCATGCGGAGGAAAAAGTTGCAGAAAGATGCGCAGGCACCCTTGATGGTCAAGCGCAGGAGCGGCATAGAATGCCAATGCCTCGGATAGGCCCAGTTCCCGATCCCAGAGGGAACTTTCCTTTTTTCCAAAAAGGCCGGCGCCGATTGAGCCCGACATAATTCAGGCGATACTAGCGTACTGTGGTATCAAGATGAGGACTTGCATTTTCTTTAAGCGACACGTAAATGTCTGCGAAAAGAAAAATAAAAAAGAAGGAGATGTATAGAATGAACAACATTGAAAGATATGATGATACTATTAAATATGCTATTATGAATATAGTAGATGCGGTAAATAAAATCGAATCAATGAAAACAAATGAATATTTAGCGATGCATCCATATGCCATCACCCATAGCCAGGATGGATATTACCGTACATATCTTCCAGGGGAAAAAGGAAAAAGAAGACAAATTAAAAAGAAAGCGAGGGATGATCTTGAAAAGACAGTAATAGATTATTGGATGAAACATTCAAAACTATCTTTCAAAGAAAGATTTAAGATTTGGGCCGAACGGCAAAAACTAAAAGGTGTTAGTGATAACACTTTATACAGATATAAAACTGAATATGCGCGATTTTTGAAAGGGCATGATATCGAAAATAGGGATATAAGAACCATTGACGAAGAATATCTCGAATTATATTTCAACAAGATACTTGAAGAAAATAGCGTGCGGTATCAAACGTTAAAAGAGCTACTTGGCTACTTCAGAGGGACGTTCGATAAATCCATTAGAGACGGGATAATCGAAAACAACCCATGTTTAAAAATTGATTATCCTCTCTTGAAAAGCAAATGCAGACAGCCGATTATCAAAACTGCTGAAGAACGAACGTTCTCTCAAATTGAAAAAAACAAACTGATGAATTCTTTAAAAGAAAAGCTAAAAAAATATCCTGATGATGTTCGACCATATGCAATCGAACTCGCACTTTATACAGGAATGCGTGTAGGTGAACTTTCGGGATTGATGTGGGAGGACATAGATGAAACCAGACAGTGCATCAACATCCAGCACAGTGAAAAATATAACGCATTGAAAAAAACTTTTTTCGTCTCAACTCCTAAAAACGGAAAAACACGTGTCTTCCCGCTTACAGCTGAGATCGCCGCGCTTCTAAAAAATGTCAGAGAGGTAGAATCAAAATATGGTTATCTAACTGAATTTGTATTTTCTGGACCCAACGGCAGAATTCATAAAATGGATATTTCGAGATATATGATCGCCCGCACATCTGGTGACGGATTCACAAACCCAAAAAGCATACACACCGCGAGAAGAACCTTAAATTCCGAATTGATTGCCTCTGGCGCCCCAAGAGCTATGTGCTGTGCACTGATAGGAAACACCGAACTGGTAAATGAAACCTTCTACACATACGATGTTTCCACTAAAGACTATAAGCTGGAAATGGTTTCAAAAATAAATCAGCGGACCATCAATAATAATGACAACACCGATGTTGAAAAACTATCGAGTAATCAAGAGTAATCAAGTTTGTTCGGAAAAATATTTCCTTGAAACCCTTATAAATCAAGGGTTTCAAGGAAATATGCCATTATCGATTGCCGGGACATATACTCGAACTGTTCTCCTACTTCCAAAGTCCACGCAACATTGACATTACTGTTTCCTACGTCATGATTCTCTCAGTGACGACTGAGAAATTCCCGGCAGCTGCGATAATCTGTGTTTACTGATATCACGCTTCTCACATAAAGATGTTATTTCATCTGCGATATACTTCTCTATCTGCAAGTAACTATACCTCATTTCTGTTATTACATGTTCTTATTGTACCTGTAATAGCAGAAAAAATATTAGTTATCAATTTTGCAAGTAATTAGTTTTATTATAGGAAGTACATTCGTAAAATAAAATTTGAAGATACTTTCGTTTCCGCAAAAGTCTTTTTCGCTTATATTATCTTAATAATATCACAGACAGCTACGTTTGTCACATAAAAGTTTAGAAACTCAAACAGAAACTCAAACAAAAAAGCAACCATTTAACCTTGACTTTTTATTTGCGGGCTACTTATAATCCTTTTACAAACTCAACTGTATTTTTTATATCTTCCTCATCCGGATGTCCTTTTGCAATACCACCCATCAGTTTAAATGGACCAAATGTGTCATAACCCTTGCATCCGAATTTTCCTATCACTTTAGAACGCTTCTCGTCCAAAATCTGCTCTATGGATTTATAATTCGCACTTCCACCATAAGTACAGATCAGAAATACCTTTTTATCGTCCGGTAGATTCTTCTCTGCAAATCCCAATATCGACTGATGAAATTTTGAAAAATAGATTCCTGATGCAAATCCAATCATATCATAACTGCACAGATCTACATCTGGCTGTTTTACAGCATCAATCAAATCGACCTGGCATTCTTCTGCTATGCCCTTTACTAGTTTTTCTGTATTTCCATGATGTACAGATGCATATACGATTGCTTTTCTCATTTGTTTTCCTTTCTGCCTGTCTCCATTGTTTTAGTATTCTTTTGAAATTTCTCCTGTACCATCATGAGCATTTTTTCAAAAGACTGTGCAAACCTTACATCATCTTCTTCTGTTCGTTTTTTCGGTCCCTTGATATGATTCTTATGGGAACTTCTTCTGGCTTTTTTATTCAAATGACGTTCCATGAGCATCTGATCAATATTGTCATTCGTGTACCATTTGCCCGATTGATGAATGGCATAAGCACCTTTTCCCAATGCCATTGCTGCAACACCATAGTCCTGTGATACGACAATATCTCCTTTATGGCAGATACTGATCAGTTTATAATCTACTGCATCTGCTCCTGCCCCTACTGCAATCACTTCACTATAAGCCGATGACAGAACATGATTCGTATCACACAACAACGTTACCGGAATACTATTTTCTTTTGCAATCTTTTCAATGATTGCAACCACTGGGCAGGCATCTGCATCAACAAATATTTGCATCTTTCTATTCCTCCTCTGAACCATTATAAGAATAAGCTCTGCTGTTCGTATTCTGCCTCTCGCTTCAACTGAACCGGTTTCTGATGCAGAATCTGTTCCATTTTCCTGTCATCAAACCAATCTTCCAATCAATATTTACTTGTAAACTCTTCATAGAAAATATCTTCTTTCTCAGCTGTTGTATCCTTATCAATAAATTCCTGTAGATCTCTTTTCATGTTATCAAATACTTCCTGACTATGACTTTTATCACAAAAAGTTGTATGCATCATACTTCCGTATACACCACATGTAATTGCATCATACCTTTCACATCTTTCCAAGGTTATCCTGCACGATTCTTTATATTCCTCATCTGCAATAATCGTACCGCCCTCACTTCCAATCGAATCAGGCTTATATATGTCATTCCACACATCCATCTTGCTCCTATACTCCAAGAATTTCATTCGTAAACTTAAACAAAGTCACATTCAATTCTCATCCGATTCGCAATAACATTAGTTTCATTTTGTTTCATCGCTTTCAATATCTTTAAGTGTAATACCGTCTGCATTTTTCCAGCTTGTCAATCCGTTAGCACTCTTACCTACCACAAACATTGCTGCACCAGATGGACTTGAAAACAAAACATCTTCCTGTAGAATACCCTCTACAATATTAGCTTTATTTCTCTTTTCTTTAATACCTGCTGAGATCGTCTCATCATCCTCTGGAGCAATATGACTCCCGTTTAGCACTACAAAGCCTTCAGATGTACGAATACCATCAGCTTCTATCTTTCCTATTCCCTTCACCGTTCTCTCTAAGTGCAACTTTATTTCTTCTTTTTCAATTTCGTTACCATCATTTTCTTCTATAGTTGCTGGTTTATTGACAGGTTCCAATACTTTGTATCCTAAAACACTTATCAAAATTCTCACATTATCAATAAATTCTTCCATGACTGCTATTTGCGATTCCTTCATCACCGTATTTCGATATGTGTTTTTTGTAAGCACCAGATACCGTTTACACTGTCTTGCAATGTCTACAAATCGATTTTCAAGATAACGAATCAATGCCTTGTTCAGGTCTCTCCCTATAAAAATCACTGCCGTGGTCCAATAATATTTCTCTTTTTCAGCTTGATAGTCTCGCAAATGTTGCAACAAACGTTCTTTTACATTTTCCGCTTCTCCGATATATACTGAATCTGTTCCATCATCTTCTTTGCAAAAGAGGAAATATACTCCCGCTTGAGCAATATCCTCTCTATAGCACGAAGACACTTCAATTCTTGGTATCTTAATTGCTTTTCCATTCCAATTTGACAGCTCCGCTATAGTCAAGCTATCCGCTGTTCCATTGACCAAAAACAGCTCTATAGACTTTCCATACGCCATTGCTATTTCTCCGTTACTGAAAACTTATAAAAAGTTACAAACTTCTATGTTTCATTCCTACTTCAACG
>NZ_JAQDVB010000029.1:0-44551 GCF_027674365.1 Coprococcus sp. AM11-30B
AATATTAAATTTTCAAGGTTCTATTTTGGGGCTTTTGACCCTGGCATCATGACATTGGGTAAAATGGGGGCATTTTTTTGCAAAAAAACGGTAAAAAATAAAGTAGTTTTAAAATTGAAAATATTATAAATTGTAAAATTTACACACTTAAAATTATGTAAAAATAGCAAATAAATAAACTAAAAAAGGAGGAAAAATGAGAAAATTAGCTTTAGATGATGATGTTTTACTGAATATAGAGAAGCCTGCCCGCTACATCGGACACGAAGTCAACTCAGTCATGAAAGACAAGGATGCCGTGGAAATTCGATTTGCAATGTGTTTCCCGGAGGTGTATACTTTTTGATTTCTCTGATATATTACCAGATACCATATAATACCTTTAAATCCCATGTTTTCAAGGATTTTAGGACGTTATGGTATTACGTGGTATAAAATGGTATTGTTGTAAAACGGCAATTTTATGATTATTTTCTGTCAAATTTGTTGTAAAAAAATGGAACACCCTTTTTAAAATTCATAAACTATTCTCCGTGTATATTTATACATTTTAAATAAATTTCCGTTTTTATGATAAACAGGTTACTGACTAGATTTTATTTCGAAAAAAGCAATGTATACGCATCACCAGTTCTTTTTGGCATCCTATATTCTTTCAGGTACTTTTGTGCCACTTCTTCAAATCTACTTAATCATTTGGCTATTTCAGAAAATGCGATTCCACGTTTCGCTAGGAAAGATACTCCACTTTTTGGGGTATGGTTTCATCTTTTTCTCTACCTTCTACCATAATGCTTGATTTAAAACCAGTCATATGTTCAAATTTTTCAAAATTCAGAGCACTTAATCTTAATAAATTTTTTGTTTGAAAGAGAAAAAGATAAAAAGGTAATGTTTATGGGTGATTTAAACATTTATTAAAAAGAAATTAAGTGATCATCGAATGCTTGTTGTAGATATTGAGGAGAACGATATAAGAGAAAACGATTACAAGGATAGAGAAAGAAGAATGTTGTACAGTGTGAGGAGAAGTATGTTTCCTGATGGAGGAGAAACCTATACCATTGAAGAAGTTAAAAGATTATTTGAAGAGGAAGGTGTGTATCCGAAAAATTTTGAAGATGCATTGAGCAAATGTATAGAAAAAGGATGGATTATAGATTGTGGAAATGGTAATTATACTAGGTAGATTATAATGATATCAAATATATTTTCAGAGAGCCAAACGGCTCTCTTTTTTTCGAAAATCAAAAGTTGTAACGGTTTATACACAATCTAATTATGTATAAATATAACATAGCAGACGGGAATCGCCAAATTCAAGAGGTTGATATTCTTCCATTTGCCCCTCCGCTGAAAGCTTACAAGTAGAATATAATAGAATCAGGATCAAGAAAGAAAGGATAAGGAAATGGTAGTTTTTGACAGTTGGAAATTCAGAGAAATATTGAAAAGCATAGTAGAGAAAAAGGAACTTAATGGAGATAGGATATCTTCTAAACAACAGTTATATGTGCAGATAGGTGAAGAACTGCATGTATCACCGGAAACGGTTAAATATTGGCAGAGAGATAAATCCAGTGGACCGGATTCTAGAACACCAGAACTTTTGGATGAATTGGAGAGTTATTTGGGATATCCGAAAGGTGCTTTGCAAAAGGAGATAAAGATAGAGGAAGAAAAAACGGAGGATAAGAGAATGGATAAAGTAAGTGAATTTCAGAAAAATCAGATCATGGAGATTTACGAGGCTTTAAAAAGTTTTGTAAGCGAGATGGCTATAGAGAATGAAGATGAATACTACAGGATCCGAGCTGTCATAGAAAGAAAGCAACTGGTTCTTCCGGATACAATATTTAATACGATACTGCAGTTTATGGACAATATCGTTGAGGAATATGTTTTTAAAGCGGAGTATCCAGCTTTTACCGAGGAAGAAGCAGAATATAAGAATGGTGTGATGAACATAAAAACAGATGCAGCGTTTAATAAGCTGATGAGTCATTTCTTAGAAAGACTCCAGGAGTTGGATGAAAAAATAGACCAATTCGCGGAACAAGAACTGCGAGCGTATCTTTTAGGATAATATTTTTGAAAGGATCGATTTATGCGGATTAAAAGCAGAGCCATATTATACAATCTCACCATAAAAGGCAGAAAGAGTCATTGGTGATGTATTTCAGACATCGGATAATGGGCTTTAATCCGCAAGGGATAGGAGAGTAGTAAATCAGAATCAATAAGGAGACAACATGGGATTTAAACATTATAAATTTCAACCAAATGAGTATGTGTTTGTGATGAAGAACGGGAAAGTTATAAGGCAGGGAATTGAATTATCATTTTTTTGTAACACACTTAACACAGGAATGTCAGTGGTTCCTACAGTGTCATTTGACACATTCTTTGCTTTCAATGATGTGTTGACATCGGATTTTCAGAAAATCAATATACAGGGTGATATTTCTTACATTATTCATGATTACGAAAAGGTAGCTGGAATGATTGATTTTTCGTACACAAGTGAATCAGGGTATGAAGGGAAAAAAGTTGAAGCAAAGCAGGTGATGGGAAAGCGAATAACAAACTTAGCAAAGACATCTGTTTCTAAGTTTGTTAATGCAAGAGATGTGAAGGCGGTAATTCATGCACAGGAGAAATTAGCAGCATTTTTGTCTGAAGAAATGACCTCCAACGAAGCCATTAAAGAGTTAGGATTGGAAGTTGTAACCGTATCCATTTTGGCTGTATCTCCTTCATTGGAAACTCAAAAAGCTCTGGAGTCAGCTACAAGAGAACAAATCCTTCAACAACAGGATAATGCGATTTATAAGAGAAGAAATGCGGCGATAGAACAGGAACGAATTGTTAAGGAAAATGAGTTGAATACAGAAATAAAAGTTGCGGAGAAAGAGCATGAAAATCAAATGCTAAGGCAAAAAAATGCTTTGGAAGAGGTTGAGCTTGAAAGTAAGTTAAGAAAAGAGCAAGCGGACACTAAAGCATACGCCAATGAAGTTGTACTTAAAGCATTGGAATCAGTGGATAAGGAAGTTCTTCTTGCCATTCTTTTATCCGGTATGGACAGTAAAACACTGATTGCAAAGGCATTTAACAGTCTTGCGGAAAACACGGATAAAATCGGAAATTTGAATATTTCGCCGGATCTTCTGGAGACACTGACATCTTCGGGTGTTGCTACAAGTAAATAAGTATATAATCCGGGTGGTCCAATCTGGAAATTGCCCGGCAATGGAGAGCAGATGGATAGAAATGCAAATAAAATTGTGATTGTGACGCAGAAGAGCCACCTTCAAGAGCTTTTGTACAAGTATAATACAAAGGCTCAGGCAAAGTTTTATATAGAGCATATGGGAGCAGACTTTTCCGATTATATATTGGAAGATGAAACGTATCAAAAGGCACTCGCTAATGTGAAACAGATTGCTGATAAGCTTGTTGTGAATGATTTTTTTATCGGTCCCAAATCTCATACATCAGCACGATATGACTTAACCACACGCCATACTTTGGGGCGTGTCATAACAGAAACACAGTCTTCATCCGGTATAATAGTTTCTACAGGAATTGGGCAGACCGGATGGTACAAGTCAGTAATGGCACAGGCAAAGGCTGCATGTGGATTGTTTGGTTATGATGGTAGTGGTGATTATGAAAAGATTGGATGGGATGAGAAAAAGTTAAGTTTTGTTGTTAGAGAGCCATTTCCTTCAAATACAACAGATTCCACTGTTGTATTTGGAACGATTGGTGAAGGAGATCCGTTCCGGGTATTATCTAAAATGCCTGAAAATGGAGTAATCTTCTCTGACGGAATGGAGGAAGACGCGATTGAGTTTAATTCTGGAGTAGAAGTAAATATTGGAATGTCGGAATGGAAAGGGTGTCTGGTGAGATAGATGGCAGAAGTATATGATGTAACGAGGGATGTTTTAGTAGAAGATTTAGTTTTTATAGCCATAAATAAGGAAAACGGGATAACAATAGAAGTTCCTTTTTGCTATTTATATCTCTATGACGGGGAAGTCGTGGATATTTGTCTTGATTGTTTTGCATATCGTCGAGATGACAGGAACAATTTGCCTGTGGGAATTTATGATAATGATTTTATTTGGAGATTAAAAAGAATAGACGAAGAACCTTCGGACATAAAACCAATCAAGTTCATTTCGGCTTATCATACGAAGGAATACTGTTTGGTAATAGAAACGACAGCAGATACGAGAGAATATGATTTTCATAGATTACATAAGTATTACTCAGAGTGCAGTTTTGAAAGTTTTACGATTAAAGAATATTTTATTATATTCGAACATGGACCAGAGATCAGATATTCGGATTTGCATAGGTATACCTAGTTATATGGATGAAGATGTGTAATTGAACCGTTTATTAACTATTCAGGAAATCGGAGATTCTTAACATTGTCAGTGTAAAATTAAAAATAGGGTAGTGATTTTTGCGTAAAATGCAGATGGCCATGGATTCTAAAGGTTATCTGCATTTTTTTGTGTCATAGCTTATTGCGATCAAGATATCTTATCTGTAGATTGAAAATTTAATTAAGATGCTTTGTCTAATAAATTTTTGCAGTAAATTTACGGTTCTGAGATTAAAGAATGGATTACGACTGGAAAGTATAGTATAATTTGTATTAGAAATTTTGGCATATATACTGAGCTAGACAGAAAATGCAATATCATTATAGTATAGCACCATAATCCGAGAAATGTGAAATATATAAGAATATCAAAAAGAGAGAGGTTGATAAAATGACGTTAGAACAATATATGAGAGAACTATGGCTAATGGATAAACAGTATGGACAAGAGGAAGAATTATATCCACTAATTAATATGCTTTTGAGAGATGGTCCGAACACGGAAAAACTTTCGATACGTGATGTTCATAAGGGTCAAAGGATCAAGACGGAGAATAAGAATGTTGAGCAAAGAAAATATATAGATGGGTTTGGAAGTTTTCCAGATCTTGCGATTTTTGATGAAAGTTTTCCAGAGGGACAGGAACCTAAAAATGGTGAAGAGGGAGAAAATACAATTTTGAAAAATATATATGGTTGTGTGGAAGCAAAGTGCATTGGCTCAGACCTCATAGAATGCCTAGACTCAAACACAATTGATATAAGTTGTGATAAGAAGAAAAAATATTATGTAAATAAAAAAAATACAAGTTCTTTGAATGAATCGAATGGGAAAGCAAATGATGCAGGACAATTATTGGGAGAGTTATTATGGTATGGAAAAGTTCTATATACAAATGGAGTGATATGGAAATATTATAAACTTTCTCAAAAATCAGGGAAAGAGATTAATGCTTTACGGAAAACATGGTTTAATGCTGATAGAAATAATGGTGATATTTTCAAAAACGGAATGAACCCGCATGAAAATCGGAATGAAGATCGAAATGAAGATCGTAAAACATGGATTTTTGAACAGTGTGAAGAGAAAAAAATGGAGATTACAATTAAATCAGAGGAAATCGGTGATTTAACAGAAATATATGAAAAAATAAAGGATAATAAGATAAAAGATAAAACAAGTATACCAACATTTGATTCCCAAGATTACGATAAATGGAAAAAATTTAAAACAAACCTTGCATCAATTGATTGGACGGAAGTTATTTTTTAGTGTAACAAGAGCCAATAGACTTACTAACCAAAGAGGAGTAATATCATGCCAGACATTAAACAAAAAATTATAACGATTGATGTCCAGGCTTTTTTCAACTTTTGTCCAAAGAAGCCAGGTGAAGAAAAAGAACGGTTCAAGCTTTCTCTTGGGGATTATTCGTTGCGAAGATATGTCGTAAAACAGGAAGACGAACGAGAAGACTGTGCGCTATTTTATCAATTCTGCAAAGAAATAGAATCTGCATGGTATGATAAAGAGAAACAACCTTTTAAACTTACAGATAAAATATTATATGACAAGTTAGTGATTGTAGATTTTGGTAAAATATTTCAGCCACTTGATAAAGAGAATGCTGGAGCATGGAAGAGAGAGAACCAAAAAGCTTTGCTGAACGATTCAAAAGATCTTGTAGAAAATGGATTTGATATGTATTTTGAAGGTTTTGAAAATCCGGTCCATATGGTTGCTTTTGATAAGAGCGGAAGCATGAGTCGGAATAGTCGTATTTCGTTTATTGATGAGGATTTTTATGAGGGATTGAATACACGTCTTAACTTAGGAATGGATTTTTCAAAGATATCGGTAATTGAAAGTAAATATTACGCATACAGAGGTTTATATCTTTCTTCTTCTAAAAGAGTCAAACATCCAAAGTTTGTGATAAATCCGGATACTATTATAATAATAAAGGATGTACGAACAAAGAAAGACAAACCGGAAAAGCCGGTTACAAGTTATAATTATGAAAAAGAAGTTCCATTGGCAACTACAGAAATTAAAGTGGTAAAAGATGCAGATTTTAGAGAAGTGTTGCAATGTAATTTTCAGAAACCTCAAATAAAAGAGTTTGAGTATGTGAATATTCCGTTCGATGGCTCTGGTTTTATTACGCCGGAATATGCTTCTTACATTAATAAAGCATTGAACATAAAAGGAGCCACTTCCTTTCAGATTAGGTTACCGTTCATGAAGGGAATGCTTCATGAAGTGGATGTGCATGAGTTTTTAGAGACTTATAACGGAAAAAAAGGTGAACAGTTGTATGAAGATGCTTTTGGTATAAAGAGAGATTTGAGCAAGGCTCATATTTTTATCACAGAAAGTATGTTTAAAGGTATGAAATGGATTCAACAGTATTTGGATAGTGCACCTGATAAAACTGCTAATATGGATCCGATGGTATTCTATTGTGATGCAATGGAAAAATATGATCATGCATTGTATATTTCAGGGACAAATTTACCTTACGGGAACTCCAAATATACACATCTGAGCTATCAGATGATCAATACACTGCATTTTACGGAAGAGCAATTTAAAAGGATTGTAGAAAGACATTGTTTTTTTATAGAAAATCCTATCGAGTATCTGAAAGATTGCGAAGAAATGACAGTGGATGATGATAACAATATCCAAGAGGAGGATAGTGATACACAGGAGAATGATGAGGAAACGATAGTTGTAAGACAGATACCTAACTGGAAACGGGCGTTATTTAAGAATTCTGCTTTAAAAAGCAACGGATATATAAAATCACAATTAAAAAATGTACAGAAAGGACTTTTAACAAAGCTGGCAACAGGAAAATTAGTTGTGGAAGGACAGAATCGATATCTGTGCAGAGATTTATTGCCATTGCTTGCGAGTTTACTGGAGGATGAGAACGTTATATCTAAATTCTGGCAAAAATATGTATATTTGCGTTTTTACCTGCCTGTAGGTACACAGAGTGATTGTTGGGAAGATTTGAAGTTAAATTATGATTCTTATTATGCATTCTTTCGGAGTCCGCATTTGTCAAGAAATGAACAAGTAATAATGAAGCGTTTTGAAATGACTACAGAGGATTTATATGCAGGTAGGGTCAACTATAACTCTTTCAAAGGACATGTTGAATTATATGATAAGTATTTTAAAAAGCTGACTGGTATTGTCATGGTTCCGAGGGGATCATCGGCTCCGCAATGTCTGGGAGGTGCCGATTTTGACGGGGATCTGGTCAATGTGGTGGCGAATCAGGATGTAGTAGAAGCGGTTGCATCTGGAGCATATGAGGCTGGAAATTATCTGGATGATACAACGAATAGATTAGTACCGTATTTTAAGCGAACACTTCCGGTTATTAAAATACCTACTTCTAAAGGAAATCCAGTCAAAATTCAGAATCCTGTTCCGTTTTCTCATATCCAAAATACATTTTCTAATCGGATTGGACAAATATCCGATGCTGCAATTACTATCGGGCAGATAGAATATGAGAGGAATCAGAAATTACCAAGCAAAGACGAATCTGGTTTGGTATTTACTTCAAATAGTCCCACATGTGCAAAATGTACGATATTAACAGGATTGGAGATTGATGCGGCTAAAAACGGTCAACATCCTGATTTAGACATTGTACTTAAAGCAGGGATCGACAAGAGTGCTTATATTTTATTTTTGAGAGACTTAGAAAAGTTGCGGGGAGAAGAAGGGTATAATCTTGATAATCTGTCAACAACTCGGAAAAATATTGAGGGAAAAAGATGTCTTTGTGTGTCTGCAAAAAGTTGTAAAACAAAAGCTACGTTTGAAATTCAGGATGGTGGTACATATATCAACGAATTACCATTATATTTTGAAGAAGGACTAAAACAATATAAAAAGAAGAAAGAAACGAAAAGTGCACAGTTTTTTGAATATTCCAAAGAAATCTCAGACAGAGACAAGGAAAATAATGAAAGATTTAAACTAAAATGTCAAGGGATTTTAAATTCGTATGTGTTCTATGTAAACACGTTTTTGCGAGTCTTAAAGAATGAAAAGAAAGGTACTTTTTATGCACTGAAAAATCTGCAAACAAACTTATTTGAAATATATGATGAAGAAAATGTTATAGATATTCAAAGGAAAGTGCTTCCACGTATACAGGAAAAAATAGAAGCATGTTTAAATCAAGATAATACGATTAAAAAAATGAAAGATCGCTTGAATCAGATGCAATGGTTATTACAACCAATGCAAAATAGAGGAAAAGCATTAGAACAGATTATAGGTAATGGATTTGATGCTCAAAGTTTGGAAAAAGAAGAACAGGAAGTTCTGTTTCATTTTGAACAACAGGGATATAAAACTTTATGGAATGTACTTACTTTAATAGAAGGTCCAAAAGTAACCCCGTTTGAGATTTTAAAAAAGAGAGTTGTAAAAGAGACAACCGAAATGGCAGAGTTGGATAAATCATTAGAAAAAGATCTGGAAAGTATTGTTCAAGGATTTTATGAAAAAAATGAGACAGATCCGAAAAACAAATTATATGGAGTATGTCTTCAGAAACTTAAACAAATAGTGACGGAAACCAAGGAGTTACCTTTGGAATTAAAGATTGAAACATTATATGAAATCACAAAGAAGTCAGAAGATTATGGCAGATTCTTTTGGGAAGTATTTGAATGGAAAGAGCTGGAACCATATATAGAAGAGGAAAAAGAAGATGTTAAATGAAATTTTAGAATTTGAAGCATATGTGAAGGCTCCAGAATCTGCTGACCCCAGAATTCAGCCTAAAATGTTAACTGAAAATTATGAAAGTGATGATTTGAATGGAATTGGAGGAATTCTTGTAATTCTTGCAAGAGGTTTTATTTTTGGATTTGAAACAGAAAAAAAGATTTATAACGAAGATGGACTTGTTAATGAGAACATCTTAAATGATACGAAGTATATTTTACTTCAATGGTGTGGATTTGATCTTAATGCTTCAGAATCCAAAGAAAAAGCAATCAATGATGATTTGGAAAATCATAGACAGTGTATTTTAGAATGGCAAGAAACATATCCGGAAGCGAATGGATGGTTAAAAAAATATTGGCTGTACCATTGTCCGGAAAATAAGAAAGAACAGTGGAAAAAAGTCGAAAGCAAGTTAAACGATAAGTTATGCGGTGAGAATGAGGAATATAGCCAAAATCGAATCACGTTAGCTTCAGTAATAGCAGTTGCGTTGGCGCATGGCCCATTGCGGAAAAGATATATGACATTAAGAAAGGATACATCAAAAAAGCCGGAAAAAGATCCAAAGAAGCGTTTTGCGTATTTATATAGTAGGGTAAAGCCACATAAAGATGGATCAGGAAAAACTGTGCATGAACAAACACGGGAAAAGATATTAAAGAATATTGCAGCATATCTTATAAGTAAAGAATATCATCCGAAAAATCAAAAGTTTATTCGATTAGACAGAGGACGACTTATGGGGTGGTATGGGCTTGATGATTATAGATATGCCCGTGAAGCATGGTATAGGCCAAGGTTTATCTGGGAAGAAAAACAGATTATGGAGGCTCATAGTGGGGATAGAGGATGGAGCTTCATCAAATTATCTATAAACCAGGAGTTTCTGGAATATTTTGAATTTCAATTAATCAGCGAAGAACAGATTGATGATATAGACAAATCTAGATACTGGATTTTGGAAGATACAGGACATGGAACCAAGAGCTTAGAGTGTCTGGAATAGTATTAAATAATACCCCAAAGAAAATAATTACAGAGAAAGATCAGATATACTTAACAGCTATCTGGTCTTTTTTATTGTCCTACATTCAGTGAAAGTTACTGATAATGGAGTAGGTTCTGTAGGTGGGAGCATTATTTTTAAACATAAAAGAAAAGAGGTGGCAAGAGATGTATAATGAAAATGAAGAAATTGAGAAAGAGTTGACATTATCGCAGTATATCGATGAACTTGATATTCCAGAAGAAGTCTTAGAAGATAATGTATTTGGATTGTAAAGAAAAAAACCAAAAGGACGATTTATGCATTTTTATAAATAGATTGCGGTGGATATTCTGGAGAATATAGAGATGTGCTTCTGATATCAGATAACGGAGCTTTGAATCGTCGGGTATAGGAAAGTAGTAAGTTAGAAGAAATAAGATGCAGCCACCTTTATGGTGGCTGTATTTTATTGGTTGCAAATGGAGAAAAAAGATGGAGGGACGTTTTTATGGCACGAGTAGAAAAAAGATTTGGTGAACGTAATAATGATGATATTATCAGAGACATATTGAGAGAGTATTCAAGCAGGGAGAATCCGATAAGTGCAAAGAGCATCATTGATAAAGCAAAAAAAAGGGGAACCGAGATAGGTAGGACAGTAATAAAAGGTTTTGCAAATAGAATGGAAGCAGAAGAGTATCAGACAGAGGAAGAATGCGACGAAATTATAAAGAAGTGTCGGGGAGATGAACGAGAAATTATTTTTATTAAGAAAGGTCAAAATGGTAGGACGATAGGATACTGGATGATGGAAATGCTATCTGAAAGCGAATGGATGTTTTTGATGGATTCAGTGATTAATAGTAAGATTTTGACTCAGAAAGAAGCAGATAATCTCGCGAAAAGGATTACATTTCTGGCAGGTAAGAGATTTTCTGAATTAACTCAATATCGCCATCGCATGGAAAATCAGCCATACTTTGTTGGAGATGATGACATAGATGGAAAGGCTGGCTATATAGAAAGTCGTGTCTTAAAGCAGGTTTATTTGATAAGACAGGCAATCAAACAGGGGAAGAAGATAAAATTTAATCTCTGCGTGTATGATTATGGAAAGCAAACTATCAGGTTGGTCCCATGCGGGCGCCATGGAAAGGTACTTCCAGAAACGCCAGAGAAATATAAAGAAGATGTCCATAGAATTTGTTCACCATTTGATATCATATTCTCGAATGGGCGGTACTATATGGTGGGTGCAGATTTGGAAACGGAAAGACGCACAGATTTGCAATACAAATTATATAGAGTAGATTTAATGTCTGACGTTACTATTAATCGAGCAAAAGCTGTTACAAAAGAGGAGGCAGGTCTTTCGCAATTAAATGACCTCTTTGGATATAGAATGGAAACCCCCTATATGTTCGCGGGAAAAGTGGAGAGAGTAAGAATACGTGTGGATGCGGATCAGCTTACACAGATTGTGGATTGGTTCTCTGATTGCTTTAAGGTAGTGGGATATGATGCGGATGAAAGCAAGTATTATGATATAGAAATCAAAGTAAATCTTAACAGTTTCACTTTTTGGGTGTTGCAATATAGCGGATGCGTAGAGGTCCTTGACATTGGTAGGAAGGGCAAGAATTCCTATAGAAATAGAATCAAAGAAACACTGAGGAAAGCATTGGAAAAGTATGAGGAGAATTAGAGTCAAGCACATGTTGGCCCTCCATTGCTCCTCTTGGTGGGAATCTGCAAATAGAGTATACTGGAATCAGGATAAGTCCAAAAGGGAGGAATAATTATGATTTATGCAGCTTATGCAGGAACAGGAAAAAGCTATTTTTGTCAAGAGAATCCAGAAGCAATTGACTTGATCTGTATGCTTTTCAAAATTATTATTGGGCGATAAAATATTTGCTTTATTATTGCCCGGAAATACCTCTTGTAATACCGACTATCGATTTGATATTGGATTTTCTGGAAGCAGATCAAATACCATATACGCTTATATATCCGGATAAAAATTTAAAAGATGAGTATGAAAAGAGATATAAAAATCGTGGGAACACGGAGGAATTTCTGGACATATTTATTGGTCAATGGGAATTTAGAATAGAGGAATTAGAACAGAGAAATAGTCCTTTGACAAAGCATATAGTACTACAGGAAGGACAATACTTGTCGGATGTGATAAGTTGTGTGGATGGATGCGATGTATACAAGAATCAACAGATTGAAAAATTCAAGCAAAAGTTATATCAATTGCAAAATAACACATTAAAAGGAATCATAATAAAAGAGGAAGAAGTAAATCCTTTGAGTGATGATATGATTAGCGCAGTGCTTTATTTGAAGCCCATCTGTGATGATGATATCGTTACAGATTTCGTTTGGATTTCTTCGAAAAGACAAATGCATAAATTATTAGAACAATATAAGCATGATGATTTTCGTACAGTTCCAGAATTGATATTGTTAAAAATGTGTTATACAGAATCGGGTATCAGATGTAAAACAAGAATTGAAAGAAACGATTTGTGTAGATTTATAAACCAATCGATATAGTAAAATTTCAACATAAAAAGTAGAAAGGGGCACATGTTATGGAAAGCAGCATTATGGGATGCAAAAAGAAAAAGAAAACCAGTATCAGGATGATGTCAGAAATCACTTCGTATTTAAAACAGCATAATTTGTATTTCAAAACAGATCAGTTGGAAGGGACGCCAAGGATAACGATGGTTTTTCAAAATTGTGACAGATGTCCAGATAATATTACAGAGGGATGTATCTGGTTCTATGAAGATTCAATGGAGGTTCGAGTTTACTATTCAAAATCAGGTGCAGAAATTTGTAAAAAATCAACGAAGATATACGAAGTGTGCAGACTATTAAATTTTATGAATGCAAGGATATGGATAGCTGTTTCGGACGGCATGGAAGGTGCACTATATAAATCGCAATGTTTAATATTACCAAGATTTTATATTACTGAAGATGAAATGCAAGATATTACATCGACAATGCTTATTCCATATACATATTTTGAGTTGGACATGTTGCAGATAGAAGATTTTATTACGGGAGCACTTCCAAGCCTGCTAGATTGTTTAAGCACACCGGTGTTCCTTTTGCTTGAAGGTAAGATAACCATAGATGAAGCTATTGATATGGTAAAATTAGAAGTCGTTGGAAAAGAGGTAGAATGTGGAATATATTAAAAATAAAAATATACAAATAACATTTACAATAAAAGAGGATTTGTATTTCCAGTTTAAGACATTTTGTAAGGCAGAAAAGAAAAATCCAGCAGCTGTTTTAAAAGAATTTATAAAAAAATATGTAGAGGAAAGAGAGAATGAAAATAATGAACAAGAAGAAAAGAATTATGTCGATTAATATGAATGATTTTGGCGGTAAGAACGAACATTTGATGAATCACCGGTATTTTAATAATCGAGATAGAAAATATCAGATTGATTGGAAGTATTGGGCGAAGCAAGTGAAGAAAGATGAGACATGGAACAGCCTGAAAGAATATATCTTGGATAAGCAACCGGATTTATTGGTTATTGAAGAAATGTTAATTAGCTGTTATGAAAGTATAGATTTTATAGGAGAATTGGAAGAAATAGGATATTCATATATTGAAGATTGTTTACCAGAGAGAGGAAACTATTCGTTAACTATGATTTTCTTTCGAGATGGAAACCCTAAATATATTCATTCACCTGGGAAATATCGGGAGAATAGGAGTGTGGTTTGTAAAGAGGATGATTTGCTGATATGTGGAAGCCACTTTCCATGTGAATCCGATGAGATATTTTTGAATCATATGGAAAATTTTGTGGTAGACAATCTGAATGATGATTTTTTACTTGTGGGAGATTTAAACGCAAATGATCAAACCCGGGGAAATAAGAAAATGATAAATAGATTACTTGATAAAGGAGCAGTGGATCTATGGATGATGTTCGGGAATGATGAAAATACACCAACAGAGGCACAATATCAGGGGAGATTGGATTATGCCATTGCATCTCCGTCTCTTGCAAAAAAGGTAAAGAATATTGAGATTGATCCGTTTTTGATGAATGCGGGTGTTACTGATCATGCAGCGATTATTGTAGATATAAATGAATAGTCTGGTGTCAGATAACTTGCGAACATTTATAATAGGGAGATGCATGAAGATATGGATAAAAAACAGATTATTGCGGTAGATTTTGATGGAACATTGTGTTTTTCTACTTGGCCAGATACAGGAGAACCAAATCAGCCTCTCATTGATTATTTGAAAATACATAAAAAGGCGGGGGATAAACTTATTCTTTGGACGTGTCGATCGGGAGTGATTTTGGATAAGGCACTTTCATGGTGTAGAGAAGTAGCAAAGCTTGAATTTGATGCAGTGAATGATAATGTGCCGGAAGTGATTGATTATTATGGAAATAATTCACGTAAGATTTTCTGTGATATTTATATTGACGATAAAGCCTGTGTACCGGATGAATTTTGTGGAAAGTGTAGAAAAATCCAATAATAAACTCTGGTAGGAGCATAAAATAAATTTGAAAAGCATTAGATGTGCTGATTTATAGAATGTTCAAAACGGTATAATCAGTCACAGATAAAAAGCTGATGCTATTTATAAAATCATGAAGGGAGCATTAGGTTGGAGAGATAACAAAAAAATGATTGAACTTTCAAATATGCCACGCCCATCACAACTCTATCGCCAGTAGAGATTGGGCGCATGGTCGTAAGAGGAATGAATGAGCAAATACAGAGGTTATTTCAAGAGGAGAACCTGTTAGAGTTCATCCGAACGGAGACGCAAGGATGGTGTTAGTTGACACCAAGAGTTTTTTATTCGGTCATGGCACTTTGAAAATATCGTTGCAGACTGAAAATCATCTTAACGGATGGTTGAGTGTAGTCATACATTTGTGAACGATTTGTTGATGTTTCGATAGGCAGCCTCGATGCAGAGGAAGAACGGTTGATGCCTCACCCGAAAGGTGATGATTTTACACAGCCGAAACCGATAACACATCAAGCCGCATGGGCGCTGCTGCATGAACGCCCGGATATATGTGAAAAGCATATATGGAATCAAATCACAAGTGAGTAGCTAAAGGCAAGATATCGCAACGGCGACCAGGCTTGTGGCTGGTGAAAGCTAGACAGGTCTACATCAGTAAGGATTCTGCCTGCAGTAGAGAAATCTATATGCAGGGTCCACAGAGTATAAGGCTTATCGACGGATAAGACAAGAGGGATACCTCGACAAGATATTCTGTGCTGACATTTGTAGCTGCAAAGGTATTTTTGAGGTCCTCGGGTAAGCGAGGGTATATTTGAGAGTTCAATTTTAAAAGACGTTTCTGTTTTTTATTTTAGTTGGATTGGTGGCAGAGGAAGGTGAAAAGAATTGGAGCGAAAATTTAGTTCAGACTTAGAAATACCCAAATATCTCAAATGGAAAGAAAATGATATATCTAAAGCTAATAAGAAGTCAAAACACAAGCATCAATATGAAGAATGTCTAATTAGATATAAATGGAATTGGGAAGAAAACAAAATTCATACATCACTTAACAGCTATTGTACTATCTGTGGGAAGATCAATAATAAAATGAAAAATTCTATTGTAATAGATTATATGCAAAAAGTAGATACACCAGTAGGAAAACGTTATTTACAGATTTCAGAGGATATATTATATGACACATATCATGACAGATTACCGGTATTCTTTGTAGAAGATATATGCAAAGATAAATATGTGAATTTAGGATAAGCGGGGATTATTTATGAATACAGGAAGAAAAATTGAAACAAAAAGATTAAACTTATTGCCAGGTGGAGCAGGTAATAAATGAAACGTATCAATCCTAAGATACTCTATTTTGACTGTGCATTTGATCTGATGGAGGAATGTCCTGAAAGTTATAAAGAAATCAGCAGAGGACTGACAGATATGAAATTCGCTTGTTATCCGGACAAGGAGATTATAGAAAACAGGAAAAAATATTTTGCGGAGATTAACCAGAAAAATGAAGAGAGCAACTTGAAATATAGTGAAACAAGAATTTTTTAAAATGAACTTTTGAATACGCTGACACTAGTTTTTCAAAATGATTTTAAAAAGTATCTTTAAGTGAAATATGTTTACTAATATTTGGAGGACAAAATGGTAAATAATTTTATTGATGAATTTATTCCATCAAAAGACACAAGAACTTATTTGCATAGCATTCATCATGAATTTACGGACTTGGAGAAAGCTACGATTGTAGCAAATCACATTATGATTTCTTACGAGAAAAAAGTAAAGTGGTTAAATAGTTTTAAGGAAGAAATATCTGATGACACATTGAAAGACAGAATATCAAAGGCGTTAGTTCAGATAAAAAAAGATAAGAAGTATTATAGAAAGTGTAATACTTCATTAGGAGCGTTGCCTTATAATGAATCGCTTTTTGATTTTGTATTTATTCCGCATGATTTCAGGCATGGTGACATTGTAAGAAGTCTCTATGGTGGCTGGAATACAACCGTGTTTTTCGAGAAAGTAGGAATCATCCTCAGTTATTTTGATAAGGATTATGAGTTTTATAAAAATCTACGAGGAGATTATTCAGATGTTCAGGTTTGTGTAGATATAAAATTTGACGTGATAGCTTATCAGGGAGAGTTTGAACATGAACACATCAACCCAATATATATTGAGCGTATGACATTGAATGAAAAAGATGAAAGAATGGCGTATCTTAACTATCTAACAAATCTTTACAGTAAAAAGAATATTAGGATTGATGCTGAAAATAAGCCTGAATATGCAGGTGGTTCAGATGGCTTATTAGAACAGAAATATCTTGGCGAATATGTTCCGGTTCAAGATGATACTTCCGGTATTTGGTGTGTGCAGACAGGACACGGATTTGAAAGTGGAGATATTAATTATATTGCATCCGAGTTCTCAGGAACAGGTTTAATCTATCACTTTATGCATAATGGTGAGATGGATCATGTTCATGGATTCGAAAGTGTGTTGTATGAGATTTTGAAAGACCCGGAACACGTAGACATCGTGACAGATTATGGTGAATACTCAGATCAGGAAGCTCAAATGGTGAAAGGGATAAAACGAGCAGCGAAATTTGTACAAGCACATCACAGACCTATGACCAATGATGCCTACGGTAAATAAGGTTATATGACCGCTTTTAGAAGTTCCAGAAGAAAAGGTGATTCGGATTGTGTATGCCGAAACAGTACTTTGTATAGACGTAATGAAAATGGAAGTATCACAGGATCTATTTGGAGTATATTATATCAGCAGGACGGACAGTTATCTTTTGATGAAGAATCCGGAAAGCGGGGAACAGGAATAGAAGTATATAATATTTTCTATAACCAGTATAGTAATCTAAGTGAACCTCTATCGTATCCACCTCCGGATGGAGGCGATGAGCCAGTAACATTTTTTGATCCGGGTAGATTTTTCTGTTCATGCCAGGCTCTGGAAGAGGCAAAGAAACGTATAGCCGATAGGAATAATTTTAATTTAAAATTGGAGAAATATATGACTTTTGAATTATTAGAAGCAATTATTGTGAAGAATAAGATCCCGAAGAACGTTTGTTTAGTAAATGACAGCGAAAACGATCTTTGTACAACAGATATGAATGGTATTCAATATTGTGAAAAGAGAAATGAAATCTGTTTTATGGAAGGAGAATGCATACATAAACCAGATCATGCGGAAAATGAGAATTGGAAAGTATTGTGGCCTATTTGTGATGAATGAAAGACAAAAGACTGTTAGAGGATTTGAAAAATGTATTTTTATGAAGTGTTTGGGAAATGTAATTTGGAAGTGGTTGTTCATGAGTTCTTGAAATGGGCTGTTGACTCACCGGATATAAATGTTACAGAAGAAGTGTGGATGAAGATAAGGAAATTAATATATGTCCCGTTATTAAGATGATCTATGAAGAAATATAAAATTTGTTTTTGAGATAATTCGTTGAATCTGATTTGAACTATATTAAATGATGGAGAAATAATTATGGGTACAAATGAAGTATTTGCTATATCAAATAAGCCGAGAGAAGTAACGTTGAAAGGATTTAATTATATAAAAGACAGGCTTCCTAATAATTTTGAGGTCTGCTTGATTGTTGAAAAAGATGGTCATCTAAGTGCTGGTTGTTGGGATGCAGGGTTAAGGAGTACTGATTACGGGAAAATACCTGGAAGTTTCAGACAAAGTCGAGGAGGAGTTTTAGAATTTGATAGTGTGTTGGCATGGTTACCGATAGAGAAAACTGAGATAGATATAAAAGAATTATGGTGGAATCCGGAATATCGTCTCATATCTATTATTTATGACAGTATTATGGTATTTGCAAAGGATACAGATGACTATTTAACAATGGAGTATTATGGTGGAAATGAAGGAAAAATCATTTTTTACATGGATGTACAAACTGGCAATATTTTAGAAAACGATAAAAATAGAAAAGAAGAAATATATTATCTCCAATCAACGTTGAGAGCCTGGTACAGCGATATGAGAGAAAAACTGTTGGAAGGCTATCAAAATGGTAGATTCACAATTTTGCCGGAATGGGATGAGTAGGGATAAAAAGGAAGAAAAGCAAAGATATTTTGCAAAAAACTGCCGTGACTAGTATCGGTGAATTGATGATTAAATGAAAGAAGGTTGAATTAGATGAAATATTATATCAGTGATTTGCATTTGTTTCATGAAAATGCAATTAAATTTGATCATCGTCCATTTGAATCTGTACAGGAAATGCATGAAGTGGTCCTGAAAAATTGGAATGATCGGGTGACGAATGGTGATTTTGTATATCTATTAGGTGATATGAGTTTGCGAGGAAAAAACGAAGATCTGATTGCTTTTGTGGCGCGTCTAAAAGGAAGAAAGGTGCTGATTAGAGGTAACCATGATGATGTGTCTGATTACAGGTATCAACAGCTATTTACAGAAATTTGTGATTATAAAGAAATTTATGATTCGGTTGGAAAAGAAAAATATGGATTGGTATTATCTCATTATCCGATTTTTTCTTGGAAAAACATGGGACGTGGAAAAATTTTGCTGTATGGACATACACATGAAAGTGCAGAAGACCAGTTTTATCAAAGCTGTCTGAAGCAGATGCGGGAGAATGATTGCAGACACGTGTATGACAAAAAGTTATTGGCATGTAATGTGGGATGTATGCTTCCATATATGAATTATACACCGCGAACTTTAGAAGAAATTTTGGAAGGAGTAGAAGTGGAAACGAAATAGAAAATATTTGGCAGCTAATCGGATTTACTTCTTTGGGAGTTTGTTGTCGTGGGTTCGAATCCCACCAGAACTTTAAAAGTTCTGTAGCTCAGTTGGTAGAGCACAGATTTAATCCGATAATATCGCCAAAAGGATGCCGACAGCTATTGTTACTTACTTCAAACTAGGTGTATTTGAGTGGCAAGATCAGTCGGCATTGTTTAAAGTATAGTAGAAAGAGGTGCGGGCATGAAAGAAATATACAAGGACTATTTGTTCGAAAAGCATATTCTTATCAGTGAAGGAATGACAGAAGAAAAACATGTATTTGAAACATTGTTTGCAATAGCACATTTCTTTGGTGTAAAAATCACAAAAGGCAGGGAGCTTGTGCGTTGCGAGATGGTAAAAGAACTTTCAAAAAGGTTTGGAGAAAATGTTCCAGAACCATTTTATAGGGGATTCCCACAAAGTGTCCGAGATCTTTCTGCAGAAGAACTATTGTTTGATCAGCTTATACATTATTTTAATACATACGGACTTGGAAATTTCGATGAGCCGGGACATTCTGTATTTGAAAAAGATTTTGAACGTGCGGCTTTTCAGGAAGATACAGAAGTACAGGAATTTGTGATACAAACGGAAGAAGAAGCAAAAGATGCAGTACGAACGATTGTGAATGATTTATTGTCAGGTTCACGACCACTTAATGAGAGGCAGTATACGCTTGTACTTACATTTATTCGTGACCATATTGAAAGTATTCCGGATATTGTCTCAAAGAACACCTGTGTAAGACTTCTAATTGACACGAAAAATCTTTCGCTGGCAGACAGTTTGAATCTGTCAGATGTTATGAAAATAGTAGATGAATTAAACTACCGGTATTATCACAATGAAAATCCGAAAAAATTAAACTTTAAAAATCAGGACAGAAAATTCTTAACAGCACTTTTAGACAGAATATTCAGAAGTGAAAAGTGTGATATCCGTACTTGTTATGAAAAGAAGCAGCTATGGAATGGATTTTTACATCACATTCATTATCAACCAAAAAATGAAGAGGCGGAAATATTTGTACATGCCATGAGAACGAAAGGTAATGAGTCTGTATACAGTGAGTTTGAAAAGTTGATGCAGGAAAGCAGATGTCAGCAAGCAGCAGAATTATTGCGGGAAAAGAAAGGAACATCTGCATTGCTTCGAAATATGGACTATATTATCAGTCGTATGAACAAAGAAGAAGGGCAAAGATTCTGTATGGAATTTCCAGAGGATTGCAGTACGCTGATATTGTTACAACTATTGTTCAGATATGAAGGAAAGCAGAGAAAGGACGGACGTATTTTCAAATTTACACAGCACAATCTCATGAAAGTTCATTATGAAACACCAGAGGAGAGTGAGAAAGGTCAAAGCAGGCTTACAGAAAAGCAGGTAAAAGAAGTTGGGAAAATGATTCGTTCAAAACTTTCTGAGAAACTTAGAAATCGACTTGGAAAGGTATATATTGAACCTTCGATGAAAAATTATGCACTTCCATTAGCAGAAAATACTTCGCAAGGTGGATTCGGCGTTCTTTCCAAAGGATCCAGAATTCCGATAGAGGAAGGGAAAAAGCTTCGAGCGTTTACTTATTGGGAGAAAGTGAACGATATTGATCTCTCGGTATTTGCACTTACAGAATATGGTAATCGAAGGGAATTTTCCTGGAGAACTATGTCAAGACATCAGTCAGGGGCAATTACTTATTCCGGTGATGAAACAAGCGGTTATCTGGGAGGTTCTGAGTACTTTGATATCAATCTTCCGGAATTCAAGGCACGGTATTCTGAATATCGATATTTGATTTTTTGCGATAACGTTTATTCTGGGAAAAACTTTAATGAATGCTTTTGCAAGGCGGGATATATGCTGAGAGATTGGGAAGATAGTGGACAAGTGTATGAACCTAAGACAGTAAAGTCAGCATATCGTATAAATTGTGAGAGCACATTTGCATATTTATTCGGAATTGATCTTTTGACAAATGAATTTATCTGGTTGAATATAGCAAAGGACGGCAATTCACGGGTGGCTGGTGATACTACACTTTCCTTTTTGACTGATTATTTTCATCTTACTGAGATTATGAATATGTATGATTTCTTTTCCATGATGGCAGAAAAAATCGTTGACGATCCTATGGAAGCAGATGTAATTGTGACAGATCATGAAATTGAGGGTGCAGTTGAAGCTGAAATAATCAGAGAGTATGATTTTGAAAAAATCAGAGCACTCATGGAAACTGTAAAATAATTGTGGAGAGCAAGTATGAAATTTGAGGATAGAATACAACTGAAATTATCAGATCTGACAGAAGAATTATTTGAAAATATTGTTGCCTATGGATTTTGTGCACCATCCGGAATGGGTGGTTCGGGGTGTGTGATTATGATCGATGAAGATGGCAAAGCCTATCAGTTTTACGGACCTGAACTAAATAAATTTAACTATCATACAGAATGGTCTTCATTATTCCCGGTGTTGAATCAGAGCGATACAAACCGGTGGAAATTAGAGAAGAATACGTTTTGCACAAAGTTATTCGTGCGAAATGATATATATGATTTGTATATGAATAATTTATCAACTCCTGATATGGGTAGATATTATCGGTGGGATGATTCCTGTATAAAAGCTACGTTGCTTTTACATGCCAAAACGGAGCATGAAGTAGAAGAAATCAACTGGAAATATGAACTGCGCACACCTCTTTTTGAAAAAGATGATTTGGTGGAGTTTGATTTTAATAACGGAACTGAGAAAATTAGATGCAAAGGGATTATTGCAGGAACAGATATTTACAGGGCACATGGAAAAATTGAAGAAATTGAATATGATATTTATGGGAAAGATTATAAAACCTTTAAAGAAAAATGCTTATATAAGCACATTGCTGAGAAACACATAAAAGAAACGCCGGAAAAACTAATAATTATTTCTGGCGTTTCGGGAGTTGGCAAAGGAACGGTTATACATCAACTATTAATAGAACATCCTGAAAAGTATGTCGTGTCGGTATCGGCGACAACAAGAAAACCACGAAAAGGTGAGGTGGATGGAAAATCCTATCACTTTACAACGCGAAAAGAATTTGAAGAAATGGTAAGTAACGATGAATTTCTGGAATTTGCAGAGTATGCGGGAGAATATTATGGTACTCTCAAAAAGGAAGTTTATAAGAATTATTTTAAAGGAAAGAATGTGATTATCGAAATCGATTCACAAGGAGCAAGACAGATCAGAAAGCAGCAAAAAATTCAGTCGGTATTTCTGATTCCACCATCGTTTGATGAATTATTACACCGATTAAAAAATAGTGGTACTGAGACAGAAGAATCCATTCGTAGGAGGCTGAAGCGGGCGTTGGTTGAAATAGAACATGTTGAAGAATATGGAGTTATCCTTGTAAATGATAGCGTGGAAGGTACAGCTTTTGTGGTCGATGCTCTTTTTCATCCAGTTTTAAAAAATGCCAGTGGAATGAATGAACGAGAGCTGAAGATAGCAAGAGAGATTCGGGAAGGGATTATAAAATATTTGTCTGACGAGGAAGGCGAATAATTGAAAGAGGATAGCTTCAGGGAAGTAAAATGTGAAGAATTTGAGAGTTGATAAAGAAATATATTTGCGACTTTTCCAGGTTCGGTAGAACGGGAATTGTGTATGGAGGAAGCAAGATGTTTGAGATAGTCCCATCCCAATGGATGAAAAAATGTTTTGAAGAAATTGATTTTGCATTTACAGATTTTCAGAAGGCAACCTTAATCTGGAATGCACCAGGCAGACTCAGGCAGGAAATTTTAGATGCCTTGGAGGAGCTGTCGGAAGAAACGAGAGATGAAACTCTAAGAAGACAAATCAACGAACGTCTGGACTATGAAAAAAAGGCATTTGAGATATTTATCCATAATCAAACGGGAAAATATATCTATGTTGTTGAAAACATGGAATATGAAAGCTGTGGCTTTTTCATTGATTATAACAGAGCTTTAAAATATGCAAAAAAATATATGCAGACATATGAGCTGAAATGTCGGATATGTAAGCAGATGATTGTAAATACAGATGCAGATGAAATTGTACGTAATCCGTGGCGAGAAAATCCAAATCTAGGTTTTGAAACGGAAGAATACTGTGCATATGACGGCACTGCGGTAGCATCCGTTACTTTAAATATGAGTGGAGAAATAGAACGATTCAATTCTTACGAGCTTCCAGAAGAGGAAAAAATTGTAGATAGCTATCAAATAGAACGATTCGAATATCATTTTATAAAAATGCCTTGTCCATTACAAGCTGGTACACCAGTAAAAGATATAAGGAATGGTTCCTATTATGTTCTGGAAGAGGGAGAAGCGGATTGGAATCGGTATCTGGATCGTATAGAAGAGAAAAATTGGTATGTTGATTTTTCAGATATACAGATGATTTGTTATAAACTAACAGAATCAGGAATCTGGTCACATGAGCATATTAACCCATTGTATCTTGAAGTAGAATTTCCAACATATATAGAAGATGATCCAAAAAGACAGGCTTTGAGATATGCAACAGAAGCGTTGGGAGATTATTTGAGTCATAAAAGCAACGGAAAAGAATTTTGCCCGGATTTGGTCCTGAAATATGCTAGAAAATATGCTGAAGTATGTAGGGAAAAAAACTTATCAGAAAAGATGCTGGAAGAGGCCAAAAAGCCAGAAGATATTATGCTGTAGACATCGGGATAAAAAGAAAATTTATTGAATATGGAGACTGTATATTATGAGTCGAAGCTATAAACATACACCAGTTTATAAAGGTGATAAAGACCGATTTGCTAAAAAGCTGGCAAATAGAAGAATTCGGCGAAGAACAAAAAGGAATCCTTATGATAGTCTGGCAGGAAAATCGAACCATTACCGGAAAGAAAATGAATCGTGGGATATATGCGATTATCGTCATTGGGGAGAGCCTATTTGGAGAGAAGAATCTTGTCTTAATCTTAGAGATTATCCGAATCTGTGGCAAAAATGTTATAGGAGAAAATAAGAAAATGCATTATGTCGTTAGTGATATTCATAATGATTATCAAAAGTTTTGTGAATTATTAAAGATGATTGAATTTTCCAAAGAGGACAAGCTGTTTATCTTAGGAGATTTGTTTGACCGTTCTGATTACAATCCAAATCCGGTAGATTTGTATTTTAAAGTTATGGAACTGGGAGACAATTGCTCTATGATTAGAGGTAATCATGACGAATGGCTGGCGGCATACATTTTTAAATTTTATCAAATACCGGAGTGGAAAAGAAGAAAAACAGAACCATATCAGTACAATACATTTCGATGTCTTACTCGCCGATTAGTGCCGGTGGATGTTCAGAATCTTGCAAAGAAAATTTTAACCTGACCACTTCAGCTGAGCGTTCAGGTGAATAATGAAAAATATCTGCTTGCGCATGCGATGACATCAAAGCCTGAATGCACAGAGAATAAGTATTATTATTTAATGGGAAATGAGATGAACACAGAGTACCTTCATAATGGGATAGAAGGTTATATTTCTGTCTGTGGACATAGAAATACTGCAAATCATAAGATTTGGAAAAATGAAAAAGGGAATCTTATCATGTGTGACTGCGGATGTGGATTTAGAAATGGAAAATTAGGATGTTTATGTTTGGAAACAAAAGAAGAGTTTTATGTATGAAGTAAAGGAGAACGTATGAGGTATTATGGTTTTGCGTTGAGTGCAAATTCAGAAGAGATTAAGGAAAATGCAAAAATCGAACTCAGACACTATGGATACGACAATGTACTCGAATCTATCAACTCGTATATGTATCAGAATATGAAAAATAACAGGACGTTTTTAGTGTATCGGGAAGAGGACAATCTGATTTCTGCAATCTTTTCTTTCGATGAACAGAAGCTGAGTTTTCAAAATGTATATGAAGGTATTCTTGAAATGTTGCGAGATATATTTGGAATAAAAAGGATTCAAGTAGATCCATATGAAATAACGATGCATCAGTTCATGGAATGTTTTCTTGAATGTAAAAGAAGAAGATGTTTTGACTATTCTAATCGGATCATAGAATCGTCGAATCTATGGATCTATTATTATTCTTGTATGAATGATACAAGACCATTTCCTTATGATTTTAAAGAGCGTATTATTTCTGAACAGGAGTGTGAGATCTGCAGTATCTACCATCGGGATTTTGTAGAGGAACTGAGAAATATAAAGGTGCATGCAAATCTATCTGAATACAGTGGAAATATGGTTCATTATGTGATATCCAGTCGTAGTGTTGAAGCAGCAGGTGAAATGACAGAAGTACTTGTTCAGAACTTACGCAAAGCGAATCGAATCAACAGCAGAAGAATGGAAATCGTCAGTGAAATAGAACCTAATCTGTTTAGGAAAAATAACCATCTTGAAGAAATTATCGAGAACAGTTATGGCGGAGTGATTGTTTTAGATTTATCTGAAAAGTTTGGGTATGATCCGGTTGATTATGTAATGGCAAGTCAATACCTGGAGAAACTTATAAAGAAGTACAGGAACCAATGTCTGTTTGTATTTACATATGATATGGATCATCCGGGATTTGCCTATTATCTCTTGCCACAGTTAAAAAGATATATGATGACGATTATGTTAAGAGAAGGAACAGGGGATAGAAAAGCAGCGGTCGATTATATGCAGCGGTTGATTGAAAAATCCGAATATTCAAAATATGCAGGACAGGCACAGGAGTTCATGGCATTGTTCCCAGGACATAAGTTTTCGCAGACAGATGTATTGAGGGCTTACGAGCAGTTTGAAGCATGGTGTCTGAATAAAAATATATTGAAAGCATATGACTACAATTTTTCAGAAGATTTCTTGTTGGACAGGGAAGAAAATGAAATATCTGCTTATGAAAAGTTAAAAAACTTGATTGGACTGAAAATTGTCAAAGAGCAGATTGACAATATTATTGCGGCAGATATTGTTGAAAAAGAACGAAAGAAACGAAACGGAAACGACTATCAGAGCAGTGCGATGCATATGATTTTTGGCGGTAATCCGGGAAGTGCAAAAACTACAGTTGCAAAACTATTTGCAGGAATTACAAAAGAAAAAGGCATTTTAAAAAGTGGTGCATTTGTCGAGCGTGGAGGAATGGATCTGGATGGACTAGGATGCGTAAGTGCTATCAGAGAAGCATTTCTGGCAGCAAGAGGAGGCGTTCTGTTTATAGATGAAGCGTATGCTATGAAGAGTGACACAGCTATTACGGTGTTGCTTCAGGAAATGGAAAATCACAGGGAAGATGTGATTGTCATTCTTGCAGGATACAATGAAAGAATGAAAGCATTTATGAAGAGAAATGAAGGATTGAAAAGCAGGATACCATATTGGATTGATTTTCCAGATTACACAACAGAGGAACTTACAGATATTTTTAAGCTGATGATTCATGAAAAAGGATTCTGCGTGACAGATGACGCAATCAAAGAGGCGCATTATATCTTTGAAAAAGTAAGAAATATCGATGATTTTGGGAATGGAAGATATGTCCGTAATCTGATGGAACGTGCGGTTAGACAACAGTCGGTAAGGCTGCTTTCAACAAGCGAAAGCGCAAGTGACATTCAAAAGGAAGAACTTTTTCAGATTACGAAGGCAGATATCCAGATGCTAGGAGAGGGAGAAAAGAAGGAAAGAGAATCAGGAACAGCCAGAAAAGAATTAGACGAAATGGTAGGATTAGCTTCTGTTAAAACAATAATCCATAAAGCGATTGCCAAACATAAGATAAACAAGCTTTGTATGGAGAAAGGTCTTCAAAGGGATAAAGCTTCTTTACACATGGTCTTTACAGGAAATCCGGGAACAGCAAAGACTACGGTTGCCAGATTGTTTGCAGAGATTATGAAAGATGATAAAATATTGTCAACAGGCGTGTTTGTAGAGGCAGGGCGTGCAGATCTTGTAGGTGAACATGTAGGAGCTACGGCACCGTTAGTTAAGAAAAAGTTTAAAGAAGCACAAGGAGGAGTCCTTTTTATTGATGAGGCTTATTCATTGTGTGACGGCTATGACAATGGATTTGGCGATGAGGCAATCAATACGATTGTTCAGGAGATGGAAAATCATAGGGATATTGTGATTGTAATCTTTGCCGGTTATCCGGAACCAATGAAGGCGTTTATTGATAGGAATCCAGGGATGCGTTCCAGAATTGCGTTTTGTGTAGAATTTGCTGATTACTCTGTCGAGGAACTTTGTGAGATTACAAAATTGATGCTTTCAAGAAAACAAATGACAATCACAGAGGCAGGAATGAAAAAGTTAAAAAAGAATTTCGAGAGCATAAAAGACAGCAGAGATTATGGAAATGGAAGATTTGCAAGAAAAATGTTGGAAGAAGCAGAGATGAATCTGGCAGAAAGAATATGTCAGATGGACGAAACAGAAATCACAACAGAAGTGCTGACTACCATTAAAGAAAGCGATATTCCAGATGTTCCATTGGAAGAAAGAAGACAGATAAAGAAGATTGGATTCGCATATTAAAGGACGCCGGGAACAGGAAAAATGCAAGTGTTAGAAATGATTTTTAGAAACGAAGGGGGATGACCGACATAGCTAGTTTTGTTGTTTCAGATATTCATGGAGAATATGAACTGTTTATCAGATTGTTAGAAGAAATCCACTTGAAAGAGACGGATACGTTGTATGTTCTCGGAGATATTCTGGACAGAGGTCCGCATCCGATTCAGATTATTCTGAAGCTTATGGAAATGCCAAATGTGGTATGTCTGACAGGAAATCATGAGCTTATGGCGTTAGAGTGTCTGGAATTCTTAATGCAGGAAATTACAGAGATTTCTATCGAAAAAGTTGATGAAAAAATGTTAGAGAATCTTGTGACCTGGCAATACAACGGAAGCAAGTCAACCATCGATGAGTTTCGGACATTGAGCCGGGAAATGCAATATGAAGTAATTGATTTTATAAAAGACTTTATGATTTATGAAGAACTGACAGTTAATGGGAAAAACTATTTATTAGTTCACGGAGGATTGGGAAATTATTATCCGGGAAAAGATATGGAAGAATATTCCATAAAAGAACTGATCTGGGACAGGGCTGAGTATGATATCCAATATTTTGAAGATACATATGTGGTGACAGGACATACACCGACACAAGGAATTATGGGGAATCCAAGACCGGGTTATGTATATAGGGAGAATCATCATATTGCGATTGATTGTGGTTGTAATCGAAGAAATGGACGTTTGGCTGCAGTTTGTCTGGATACAGGACGGGAATATTATGTTGAGAGAAATTGAAAATAAGGTGGAAAAACGAAATGATTGACTTACAATATGCGAAGAAAGCTTTTGAAAACTATTTAAATGATTATGATCGGAAAAACGAAAAGATAAAGCTGAAGATTGTGCACACTTATGGAGTAATGGAATGCAGTAAAAAAATTGCAGAAGATATGAAACTGTCCGCAGAAGATTGTGAGCTTGCTCAGCTTATAGGATTGTTGCATGATATTGGAAGATTTGAACAATTAAAATGTTACAACAGTTTTGAACCGGGAACGATGGATCATGCAGCATTCGGTGTGAGAATTTTATTTGAGGAGAGACTGATTCGGCGTTTTGTCGAAGAAGATAAGTGGGATGAAATTATTAAAACAGCAATTGGACATCATAGTGATTACTGCTTAAAAGGAATTAAACAAATAAGAAACGAAATGAATCTATATATTCAAAACGCTATAAATGAGAATGGAAATTACAGATAAATATAATTGAGATTTTGAAGGCGGTTTACAATTTTAAGCATAGCGAACAGAAGATGAAATAATATATGTAAGGTGGTAGGAAATGGATTATTACATAACAGGAGATTGTCATGCAAATTTTGAAAAGTTAATTTGGTTGGCAAGATTCAATAAAAAACTTGGAAAAGAGGATGTGATCATTTTATTGGGGGATGTCGGATTAAACTATTTTGGAGCTGACAAAGATCGGGAGAACAAAAAAATACTTGCGGATTTTCCAAATTATTTCCTGTGTATTCATGGAAATCATGAGGAAAGACCTTATCATATACAAACTTACAGAACACAAATCTGGCGTGGAGGAGAGGTATATTATGAGCCGGAATTTCCGAATATAGTATTTGCAAAAGATGGAGAAATTTATGATTTTGATGGGAAAAAGGCGATTGCAATCGGTGGGGCATACAGTCAGGATAAAGAATACCGACTTTTAACGGGTCTTCGGTGGTTCCCGGACGAACAACCAAACGACGAAGTAAAAAGTCGAGTAGAAAATAAATTGAATGAAGTAGATTGGAAAGTGGATTATGTGTTTTCTCATACTTGTCCGTTAGTATATAGACCGAATCGGCGGAATGAAGAATGTCAAGAGAAGATAGATCTGTCGACAGAGGAATGGATGGATAAAATTGCAAAGAAACTAGATTATTCGCAATGGTATTTTGGACATTATCATGATAATATTCAATATATGGATGCTCAACTACTGTATGAAGAAATCAAAGAGTTAGGGAAACCAGATACTATCCAGAAAATAGGAAGACCAAGGTACAGAGTAGGAGAAACGATGTATTTTACATTTGGAAAAGAGGATGAAAAGGAAGGCTACGGAACTGTTGAATGGGTTGATGATTATGGAACATTGGGACAAGAGAAAGAAGTTTCTTATGATATTGTGGGAATTCAATGTGATTTACCGGGAGAGAAAACGTTGTTTAAGCATATAAGAGAATCGAAAATACAGAGTATTGATGAGATGAAAATTGTTAGAATTGAGAGGGAGGAAGGATAGGTGCATTTTTATATTACAGGTGATACACATCGTAGCTTTGATCGTATTGAAGATTTTTGCTATGGATATGAAACTACAACAGAGGATGTGATGATTATCTTAGGGGATGCAGGGATTAATTATTGGCTGGATCTGTCTGACAAAGAATTAAAGGGACGATTATCAGAAATGGATATTACATTTTTCTGTGTTCATGGGAACCACGAAGCACGACCATGGGAGGCGGCAGATTACGAAGAAAAAATGTGGAATGAAGGAATTGTATATGTAGAAGAACAGTATCCGAATATTTTGTTCGCAAAAGATGGAGAAATATATAATTTTCACGGAAAGAAAGTGATGCCAATCGGCGGTGCATACAGCGTTGACAAATATTATAGGATACGAAATGGATTACCATGGTTTGAATCAGAACAGCCGGATGAAATGATAAAAGAATATGTGGAACAGCAGTTGGATAAAGCTAAGTGGAATGTGGATATCGTGCTCTCACATACAGTACCGATTAAAGCGGAACCCGTGTGGGCGTTTATTCCGGGGCTTGATCAATCAGCAGTGGATAAGTCAACGGAAAAATGGCTACAGAAGATTTATGACAGGTTAGATTTCACTGAGTGGTATGCGGGACATTATCATGTAGAAAGTGAGGAGAGTGGAATACGAATTATGTATGAAGATTATGATGAAATTTGTGCTGAAGAGTAAAAGAAAAATATAAGTTCATAGATGAAGGGGGATTTTTTTAATGACATATCTCAGCAGTTTTAAACTAAGTGACAGGAATGTTAAAAATCCCAATATATATTCATATAACGTATTTCGTAGAAAAGATATGGATCCGTTCATATTTGCACCAATTACCGTGTTATATGGAAATAATGGTTCTGGAAAATCTACTATTTTGAACACCATAGCAAATAAACTCATGCTAACAGGAAAAGAGTATGCGGCCAGTAATTTTTTTGGAATTATAACGTTCAAGAGTTATTCAGTAAAAGAGTGATAATCACTGAGGTTTTACATTTGAATAAAGGGGAGAGAAAAATATGGGCGAGAAACGAATGGAAAATTGTTTTGATGTAAATGATTCTTATGGAGACAAAATTTTAGGAAATTGTAATAAAGAAAAGAGAGCACAGCTTCATTACTGGTATGTCGATAAGATAATACAGAATGGTAAAGAATATGTATTAGCTCATGGGAATGTATCAGGACATAAAAGATTGATTGATACGATGCATATCCATACTTCTGAAATTCAATCTATTACAATAAACAAAAATACAGAAGAACTTATTATTGCAACAAGGAATACAGAATATTATTGTCCTTTAGAATATTGCAAGTGGGAACAGCAAGACAAGAATGCCGATTTGATTCCGGAATATAACTGGATTAAGAAACATTACAGGAAAAAGTTGGATATACCAGAAATTGATGAAGATAAAGTACTTTTAACCTTATCTAATTTTGATAAATACTATTATCATAGTGCATATTGCAAGCTGTCTTCTAAACAGGAGCCAGTAAGTTTTCGTGCTTATCCGCATATTGGAATGCTTCAAGATAGCTTTACAATATCTGGTGATGGCTCTTTGATAAAGCTCAGTTATTTTCCGCATCCCAAGAATATTCAATTTTACTGTGAATCGACTGCTAAAATGCCATTATTTGTAGAAAATATTGGAAGCGATATTTTATATGTTGATACTCACAGTGGATTAATTAAATTAGTGCCGGGAGAAAGAAAAGAAGTAAAAGTTGAAAATGTAGAACAAGAGGAACAATTATTGCCTTCATGTGATTTATATCCAGTAGAAATCATAGAATAGTAAATTTTAAAACAGATTGACAAATCAATGATTTAAGGATTGACATTGTGGGAGGATAAGATAAGAAGAATGAAAGCAATAGAGATTAAGGGGAAAGTAAATACAGCTCTCTGCTATGCAAAGGTAGTAGAAGAGGAAGCAATCGAGCAGATCAGACGTATGTGTGATTATGCAATAGCAGAAGATTCTAAAATCCGTATTATGCCTGATGTACATGCCGGAAAGGGATGTACGATAGGAACAACAATGACCATAACAGATAAAGTGGTTCCAAATGTGGTTGGAGTAGATATCGGATGTGGGATGTATACGGTAAATCTTGGAAAAGATGATGTTGATTTTGAAAAGCTGGATGAGGCAGCACACTTTATTCCATCGGGTCGTGAAGTATGGGAAGGACGTCAGGAGAGATTTGATTTGACAGATCTGCACTGCTACAGAGAACTGAAAGATGCAAAGAGGCTTGCAAGATCTCTTGGAACACTTGGCGGAGGGAACCATTTTATTGAGATTGATGAAGCAACAGATGGTACAAAGTATTTGATTATTCATTCTGGAAGCAGAAATCTGGGAAAACAAGTGGCTGAACTTTATCAGAAACTTGCCATTAACCTGAACCGTGGTTATGGTGAATATTTGAAAAAGATGGACGAGATCATAAGCAGTTATAAGGAACAAGGCAGAAGAAGTGAGATACAAAGTGCTTTAAAGCAACTTCAATGGCAGGTGTATGAGAGTCCTGTAAGCATACCAGAAGATTTGTGTTATCTGGAAGGAAAGTACCTGGAAGATTATCTTCATGATGTGGATATATGTCAGGTATTTGCCCGAAGAAGCAGGGAGAAAATGGCAGAGATTATTCTGGAGAGAACCAGAATGAACGGATGTGATGCTTTTCACACAATTCATAATTATATTGATACAGATGAAATGATACTGAGGAAAGGGGCAATTGCAGCGCATAAGGGAAAAAGAGTGCTGATACCGATTAATATGAAAGACGGAAGCATACTGGCTATAGGCAAAGGAAATCCTGAGTGGAATTATTCTGCTCCACATGGTGCAGGCAGGATTATGTCCAGAACAAAGGCGAAAAACGAGCTTAATCTGGACGAGTATAAACAGGCTATGAAGGGAATATATACAACCTCTGCAAATGAAAATACATTGGATGAGGCACCAATGGCATATAAATCTCAGGAAAGCATTATAGATGTGATCCGGGAGTCAGTAGATATTATTGATGTAATGAAACCAATATACAATTTTAAAGCATCAGAATAGCATTAAACAGAGATTAAAGGATGGCGAAAGCCATCCTTTTTTGAAAACGATAAATATGTTTTATTTTGAAAAATCATGCATACAGAGTACTAAAGTTTATGATATTTCGAACATTAGGTTGATTTTAGATTGAAAAGAAGATATTATTAATTCTTAAGGTGTAAAATGAATATTTCTAAAAGAAAATGCAAAAATATACCACAAATACCATCTGTCAACATAGTGTACCATCAAGTACCTTGGGGTATGGGAAAAGTTGGATTTGTTGTAAACGTCAAGAAATAGCAAAAAAGATCACAAAAAACATACAATTGTTAACGGATTTTAACATTTTCTTACAGAAAAAAATCATAAATTTAATTTTACAAGAACCAGATAATTTTTGTGCATTGCGCACAAATAATCAAGGAGAAACAATGAGAAAACTAGCATTAACTGATGATATTTTACTAAAAATCGAGAAACCTGCCCGCTACATCGGTCATGAGGTCAATTCGGTAATGAAGGACAAAAATGCGGTGGAAATCCGCTTTGCAATGTGTTTCCCGGAGGTATATGAGGTTGGTATGTCCCATCTGGGAATCCAGATTCTGTACGATATGTTCAACCGCCGGGAGGATACCTGGTGCGAGAGAGTCTACTCTCCATGGATTGATCTGGACAAGATCATGCGTGAAAAACATATCCCGCTCTTTGCCCTGGAATCTCAGGATCCGGTGAAGGAGTTTGATTTTCTTGGCATCACATTACAGTTTGAGATGTGTTACACCAATGTACTGCAGGTGCTGGATTTATCCGGTATTCCACTTCACAGTGAAGACAGAACTTTAGAAGATCCATTTGTCATTGGTGGTGGACCATGTGTTTACAATACAGAGCCACTGGCTGAATTTTTCGATATGTTCTATATCGGAGAGGGCGAAGTGGTTTATGATGAACTTCTGGAAGCATACAAAAAGTGGAAGAGAGCCGGAAAAAGCCGGAAAGAATTTCTGGAAATGGCAGCAGAGATTGAGGGAATTTACGTTCCTTCTTTTTATGATGTCACTTACAAAAAAGACGGCACAATCGAATCTTTCCTGCCAAACAATCCGCATGCAAAGGAAAAAATCAAACGAGTAGTTGCGGCGGATATGAGCCAGACAACCTATCCGTTAAAGCCGGTTGTTCCGTTTATCAAAGTAACTCAGGACAGAGCGGTTCTGGAGATTCAGCGCGGCTGTATCCGTGGATGTCGTTTCTGTCAGGCGGGAATGGTTTACCGTCCGACACGTCCGCGTGATATCAACATGCTCAAAGAGACAGCACGTGCAATGCTGAAAAATACGGGACATGAAGAGATCACCTTAAGTTCTTTAAGTTCCAGTGATTACAACGAACTGGAAGAGATCGTCACCTTCCTGATCGATGAGTTCCACACACAGGGCGTCAACATTTCCCTGCCGTCCCTTCGTATCGATGCATTTTCTTTGGATGTTATGAGCAAGGTGCAGGATGTGCGTAAGAGCAGTCTGACCTTCGCCCCGGAAGCCGGAACACAGAGGATGCGTAATGTAATCAATAAAGGTCTGACGGAAGACGACATTTTAAATGGTGCAGGACAGGCTTTTGAAGGTGGATGGACGAAGGTCAAGCTCTATTTCATGCTTGGACTTCCGACCGAAACCCAGGAAGATATGGAAGGAATTGCTGTTCTTGCAGATAAAGTAGCACGCCGGTATTATGAAATTCCGAAGGATCAGAGAAATGGAAAATGTCAGATCACGGCAAGTAGTTCCTTCTTTGTACCGAAACCATTTTCACCGCTTCAGTGGGCGACCATGCAGCCGATGGAAGAATATATCCGCCGTGCAGGAATTGTACAGGAAGCATTCCGCAACCAGCTGAACCGCAAGAGTCTGCGCTACAACTGGCATACCGCCGAAGTAACCGTTCTGGAAGGCGTCTTTGCCCGCGGTGACCGGAAGGTCGGAAAGGTTCTGGAAGAGGCTTACCGTCTTGGCTGTATTTACGATGCGTGGGATGAGTATTTTGATTATGATAAATGGCTGCAGGCCTTTGAAAATACAGGTGTAGACATGGATTTCTATAATCTCAGAAAGCGTGAATTAGATGAAATCTTCCCATGGGATTTCATCAATTGTGGCGTGACAAAATCTTTCCTTATAAGAGAATGGAAGAATGCAATGGAAGGGAATGTAACCCCGAACTGCCGTGCAAAATGTTCCGGCTGTGGGGCAGCAAGTTACGGAGGAGGTGTCTGCTTTGAAGGCAAGAATTAAATTTCGGAAAAATGGAGTGATGAAGTTCATCGGACACCTGGATATCATGCGGTATTTCCAGAAAGCGATTCGCCGTGCCGAGATTCCGATCGCATTTACCAGTGGTTACAGCCCGCATATGATCATGTCTTTCGCTAATCCACTTGGCGTAGGGCTTACCAGTGACGGGGAATATTTTGATATCGAATTGACCGAGTCAATCGCCAGCAAAGAAGCGGTCAGACGGCTGAATGAACAGATGGTAGACGGCATGGAGATCGTCAGCTTTGTGCAGATCCCGGATGATAAGAAAAGCAAAGGAATGTCAATCGTAGCAGGTGCCGACTATTTATCTTCGGTAAAAAATGGCAGCCTGCCGGAAGATCTTGCTGAAAAGCTGGAAGCTTTTTATGCGCAGAATGAAATCTGTGTGGTCAAAAAGACGAAAAAGAGTGAAAAAGAAGTGGACATTCGTCCGATGATCTACAAGCTGGAATGCCGGGACGGAAAGATTTATATGCGTGTGGCAGCAGGAAGTGTCCAGAACTTAAAGCCGGAGCTGGTCACAGAAGCGTTTGTCCGCTATCTTGGTATGGATGCGGAGGAAGTGACCTTTACCCACCACAGACTGGAAACTTTTGCGGAATCCGAAGACACGGAGGGCAAGATGATTCTGGTTCCACTGGATGCGCTTGGAACGGAGATTGTATAGATGGAACGAAAAGTACTCCTTACGGAATGCATGAACCGCCGGGTGCTTGCACTTTTAGAGGACGAGAAAGTAACGGAATTTCACTTTGGCAGTAGCGGAGAAAAAAAGAGCTGCCGCCTGGGTGAAATTTATGTCGGAAGAGTACGGAAAATCCTTCCGAATATCGGTGGCGCATTTGTTGAAATTGCAAATGGTGAGCAATGCTATTTTGCGCTGGATGGAAAATATACCCCGGTTTTCACCAATAAGATCGGAAAGAAGCCACTTGTGATCGGTGATGAGCTTCTGGTTCAGGTGGAGAAAGAAGCAGTGAAAACCAAGCAGCCTGTCGTGACCGGGAACTTAAATTTCACCGGGCAGTATGTAGTACTGACTTCCGGCAATCGTACCATTGGTGTGTCCGGTAAAATTCACGGTGCCCGGAAAGAAGAGCTGCAAAAGCTGGGACAGGACTATATAGACTGTGATTTCGGACTGATTTTCCGGACAAATTGTGTGGAAGCAGAAGAAACACAGATCCGTGCCGAAATTGACAAACTGGCAGAGAACTATCACAGAATCGTAGAATATGGCAAGATGCGGACCTGCTTCAGCTGTCTGCAGAGTGCACCGGATCCGTGCGTACAGGCACTCCGGGATATTTACAAAAAAGATTTGACGGAAATTATTGTAGAGGAAACGGTAGAAGAAGGAGCGTTGTATAAAGAAGTTCAGACTTATCTGGAAACGGAAATGCCAGATGAACTTCCGCTTCTCCGTGCGTATACGGATCCGTCTTATCCACTTGTAAAATGCTATAACCTGGAAGGGGCGATCCGAGAAGCCAGACAAGAACGGGTATGGATGAAATCCGGGGCTTATCTGGTGATCCAGCCAACCGAGGCGCTGACTGTAATCGATGTCAATTCCGGGAAATGTCTGAAAAAGAATTCTCATTTTCCGGAGATCAACCGGGAGGCAGCAAGAGAAGCAGTCCGCCAGATCCGGCTCCGCAATATTTCCGGTATCATTATTATTGATTTTATCAACATGAAATCAGCAGAAGAGAAGAAAGAACTTCTTGCGTATCTGCAGCTGGAATTAAAGAAGGACCCAAATCCGGGAAATGTGATTGGAATGACGAAACTGCAGCTGGTGGAAATTACACGAAAGAAAATCCGAAAAACACTGGAGGAAAGTTTACATGGGTAAAAAAGAAGTCAAAACAAATGCAATGCGAATTTTAGACAGAAAGAAAATTTCTTACGAATATCAGACCTATGAATGCGATGAATTCACGGACGGAATTGAAACCGCCGACAAGCTGAATCTGCCTCACGAACAGGTTTACAAGACCATTGTCACAACTGGGAAAAGTGGCGAACATTATGTTTTCGTTCTTCCGATCGAAGCAGAAATTGATTTTAAGAAGGCTGCAAAAGCGGTTGGTGAAAAATCTATTGAAATGCTTCATTTAAAGGAGTTAACACCGCTTACCGGCTATGTGCGTGGTGGATGCACTTCGATCGGAATGAAAAAGCATTTTCCGACGATCATTGATGCAAGTGCACAGCAGTTTGAGAAAGTCTATGTAAGTGCCGGAAGAATCGGTGCACAACTGACACTTGCACCGGAGGATTTGAGAAAAGCAGCGGATGCTACATTTGCAGATGTAATTCATGCATAGAAAGTTTTCAAAAAAAGAAATTCTATTAGACAAAATGCAAGATTTTCAATAGATTCCAAAAGAAAATCTTGCATTTTTCACGTCAGCGTAATAAAGTAATAACTACATAAGTGTAGAAACATCTGCCCGGTGTTTCTACAGAAAATGCAGGTTTGCCATGTGCAGATCAGAATACATGAATTGAGAGATGGAGGAATACCAACAGATGATTAAGGTAGTGAAATTCGGCGGAAGCTCTCTTGCCGATGCAGTACAGATTAAAAAGGCAGGAAAGATCGTTCTTTCAGAGGAATCAAGACGTTACGTTGTACCGTCTGCTCCGGGAAAGCGTTTTTCCGACGACACCAAGGTAACAGATATGCTGTATCGTTGTTACGGCGCAGCTGTAAAAGAGAAGAAATTTACAGAATTACTCGCTGACATTCAGAAGAGATATCAGGAAATCATTGAAGGGCTTGGGATCACTCTTTCTCTTGACGAAGAATTTGCCACCATCCGTGATAATTTTGCAAAGAAGATCGGAAGAGATTATGCTGCTTCCCGTGGAGAATATTTAAACGGACGTGTAATCGCAGCTTATCTTGGATATGAGTTTATCGATGCGGCAGAAGTGATCAAGTTTGATGAAAATGGGAACTTCCTTTCAGAAGAAACTAACCAGGTACTTGCAGACAGACTTTCAAAAGTAGAGCGTGCCGTGATTCCTGGATTCTACGGAGCACGTCCAGACGGAACGATCCAGACATTTTCCCGCGGCGGATCTGATGTAACAGGATCGATCGTTGCAAGAGCCACACATGCTGATATGTATGAGAACTGGACAGACGTATCCGGATTCCTCATTGCAGATCCCCGTATCATCAAGAATCCAAAAGGAATCGAAGCAATTACTTACAAAGAGTTACGTGAACTTTCTTATATGGGTGCCAGCGTATTGCATGAAGATGCAATCTTCCCGGTTCGTAAAGAAGGAATCCCGATCAACATCCGTAATACAAACGCACCGGAAGAAAAGGGTACTCTGATCGTAGAAGGAACCTGCAGAAAGCCGAAGTATACAATTACCGGTATTGCAGGAAAGCGTGGATTTGCTTCTATTACAATTGAAAAAGCAATGATGAACTCAGAAGTCGGATTTGGTCGCAAGGTTCTTGGTGTATTTGAAGATGAAGGGATCTCTTTTGAACATATGCCGTCAGGAATTGATACTATGACTATCTTCGTTCATCAGGATGAATTTGAAGAACATGAGCAGAAAGTGCTTGCGGGCATCCACCGTGCCGTGAATCCGGATGACATCGAACTGGAATCCGATCTTGCACTGATCGCTGTTGTTGGACGTGGAATGCGTCAGACACGCGGTACAGCCGGAAGAATTTTCTCCGCACTGGCACATGCACATGTCAATGTAAAAATGATCGACCAGGGATCCAGCGAGTTAAATATTATCATCGGTGTGAGAGAGCACGACTTTGAAGCAGCAATCAAAGCAATTTATGATATTTTTGTTAACACTCAGCTGTAAATCTTCAATTCGATCCTCAAATATGGTATAGTACAGGTGTTGGGGAAAACTCCCCTGTACAGAACATTCATACAAGAGAGGATACGAAAATGAACATATTATTTTTCCTGAAGCCAAAAGCAGAAGTGGCATTTGTATATGACTACCACACGCTCAGACAGGCAATGGAAATCATGGAGTACCACAAATACTCATCCATTCCGATGATCAACCGGGAAGGTAAATACGTCGGTACAATCACCGAAGGAGACCTGCTCTGGGGACTTAAGAAGCTGAACATCCTGAATCTGAAAGGAGCAGAAGACATTGCAATCACGAAGATTGCAAGAAGAGCAGATTACCGGCCGGTAAGCGCTGATTCTAATATGGAAGATCTGATGGAAAAAGCGATGGATCAGAACTTTGTTCCGGTCATAGATGACCAGGAGAATTTCATAGGAATTATAACACGTAAAGACATTATCGGATATTGTTACGAAAAAATTAAAAAAATCGCAAATTAGGGGTTGACTTTGTGCGGTATGCCACTGTATAATACAGAGGTATGCCGCACAACGAGGTTATAAGTCCTGATTTGATCAGACACCGTAGTTGGCGAGTAATGATAATAGGAGGTGCCATATGTACGCAATTATAGCAACAGGTGGTAAACAGTACAAAGTAGCCGAAGGCGATATCATTAAAGTAGAAAAGCTTGGTGTGGAAGCCGGACAGTCTTATACTTTTGACCAGGTTCTCGCAGTAAGTGGTGACGAGCTTAAAGTTGGAACACCAGTAGTAGAAGGTGCAACAGTTGAAGCATCTGTAATTGGTGACGGAAAAGCTAAAAAAGTTATCGTTTACAAGTATAAGAGAAAAACAGGTTACCACAAGAAAAACGGACACAGACAGCAGTATACAGCAGTTAAGATCGAAAAGATCAACGCGTAAGAAGCTGGTGGTTATATGATACGAGTAACCATTTATAAAAATGAAAAACATCAATGTGTAGGTTTCAAAGCACATGGTCATGCAGGATTCAGTGAAGAAGGACAGGATATTGTCTGCGCAGCTGTTTCCGTACTTACGATTAATACTTTGAATGCCATTGAGAAATTTGCGGATGACCGTACAAGCCTTGTATCCGATGAATCCAAAGGACTCATTGACTATCGACTTAAAGGTAATCCGACTCGCGAGGCAAAGCTTTTGCTTGACGCGATGGTTCTTGGTCTGGAAGAAATTGCAGAAGATGAGAACTACAGAGAATATATGGATTTGACATACGAGGAGGTGTAACAACCATGATGAAATTAAACCTTCAGTTTTTCGCTCATAAAAAAGGAGTTGGTTCTACAAAGAACGGTCGTGACTCTGAATCTAAGAGACTTGGAGCAAAAAGAGCAGACGGACAGTTTGTAAAAGCTGGTAACATCCTTTACAGACAGCGCGGAACAAAGATTCATCCAGGAATCAATGTAGGTCGCGGTGGTGACGATACATTATTTGCACTGGTTGACGGTGTTGTTCGTTTTGAAAGAAAAGGAAGAGATAAGAAACAGGTTTCTATCTATCCAGTAGCTGAATAAGCAGATTTAACAGAGGCTTCAAACTTTTTTGGTTTGAAGCCTTGTTTTTAGTCATAAATAAGGAGGACATATTATGTTTGCAGACAGAGCAAAAATATATATCCGATCCGGAAAGGGCGGCGACGGTCACGTCAGCTTTCGCAGGGAATTATATGTTCCGAATGGCGGTCCGGACGGAGGCGACGGCGGTCGCGGCGGTGATGTAATCTTTGAAGTGGACAAAGGTCTTAACACACTGGTAGATTTCCGTCACAAAACAAAATATAAAGCACAGGACGGAGAGGAAGGCGGCAAAAAGCGCTGTCATGGTAAGGATGCAAAGGATCTGATCCTGAAAGTTCCTGAAGGGACAGTTATTCGTGAAGCAGAGACCAATAAAGTCATTGCCGATATGTCGGGCGAGAATCAGCGCCAGATTATCTTAAAAGGTGGTAAGGGCGGTCTTGGAAATATGCATTTTGCAACCTCTACCATGCAGGTTCCGAAGTATGCACAGCCGGGAAAGCCTGCACAGGAACTCTGGGTGAATCTGGAACTTAAGGTGATCGCAGACGTTGGGCTTGTAGGTTTCCCGAATGTTGGTAAATCCACATTCCTTTCCCGTGTAACCAATGCGCAGCCAAAGATTGCAAATTATCATTTCACAACACTCAGTCCAAACCTTGGAGTTGTAGATCTGGAAGGTGCAAAGGGATTTGTTATTGCAGATATTCCAGGACTAATTGAAGGAGCATCAGAAGGTGTCGGACTTGGACATGAATTTTTGCGTCATGTTGAACGTACCAAGATGATGATCCATGTTGTGGATGCGGCAGGTATCGAAGGACGTGATCCGGTTGAAGACATTTACAAGATCAACGCTGAACTGGAAGCCTATAACAAAGAAATTTCCATGCGTCCACAGGTCATTGCAGCGAATAAGGTTGACCTGATCTATTCCGAAGATGAAGATCCGATCCAGAGACTGAGAGATGAGTTCGAGCCAAAAGGAATCAAGGTATTCCCGATTTCCGGTGTGACCGGAGAAGGGCTTTCTGATCTTCTTTACTATGTAAATAATGAACTTCAGAAGTTGGATGACAAGCCGATCGTATTTGAACAGGAATATTTCCCGGAAGAAGAGATCATCCACATGGATCTTCCATATACCGTGGAAAAAGAAGACGATGTATTTGTAGTAGAGGGACCGAAGATCGAAAAGATGCTTGGTTACACCAATCTGGATTCCGAGAAGGGATTTGCTTTCTTCCAGAAATTCCTGAAAGAAACCGGTATCCTTGAACAGCTTGAAAATGCAGGTGTTCAGGAAGGCGATACTATCCGTATGTACGGTCTTCAGTTTGAATATTACCGTTAGAAAAGAACATAATTTCAGAAAGGAGAAGTTTTATGACTTCCAAACAGAGAGCTTATTTAAAGAGCCTTGCGATGACAATGGATCCGATCCTTCAGATCGGTAAATCCAGCGTAACACCGGAACTTACCGCAGCTGTTGCAGAAGCGCTTGAAGCAAGAGAACTGATCAAGCTTCACGTTCTTCAGAACTGTGGAGATGATCTGCGTGGAATGGCAGAGATCCTTGCAGAGCGTACACGTTCCCAGGTGGTACAGGTTATCGGAAGAAAAATCGTTCTTTATAAAGAGGGAAAAGACGATAAGAAGAAAATCGTTCTTCCTTAATGAGTGGAGTATAGATTATGAGAATCGGTATTATGGGCGGAACATTTGATCCCATCCACAACGGGCATCTGATGCTTGGTGAATATGCATACCAGCAGTTCCATCTGGATGAAGTGTGGTATATGCCAAACGGCAATCCGCCCCATAAATCAAATCCGGAAATACGAAAAGATTTACAGGACCGTGCCGAAATGACACGCCTTGCAATTGAAGAGATCCCGTATTTCCGGCTTTGTACCTATGAAATGGATCGAAAGGAAACTTCGTACTCCTATCAGACAATGGAGTATTTTAAAGAGACTTATCCGCAGGATGAATTTTATTTTATCATCGGTGCGGATTCTCTTTTCAATCTGGAAACCTGGAAATGTCCGGAAAGACTTCTGAAAACAGCGGTCATCCTGGCAGCATATCGGGATGATGCAGGAGCGCCGAAAGAAATGCGCCGTCAGATCACATATTTGAAAGAAAAGTATGCATGTGATATCCGGCTTCTCCGTACCCCTGTGATGCCGGTTTCTTCCAGTGAGATCCGGCAGATGATCCGAGGAGGAGAGACAGAAGATCTTCCGATTCCGAAAAAGGTTGCAGATTATATAGATTTGAACAGATTATATCAGGTGAGTGAACATGACGGAAACAATACTTAAGATGCAGAAAAAAGTAAAACGGTACCTGGATAAAGACCGTTATGATCATACGATCGGTGTGATGCATACGGCAGGCTGCCTTGCCATGCGTTATGGTGCCAATCTGGAGCAGGCTTTGACGGCAGGACTTTTACATGACTGTGCAAAATGTGTGCCGGCAGATGAAAAGATTAAGCTCTGCGAGAAAAATCATATCGAAATTTCCGATGCAGAGAACAAAAATCCGGGACTTCTGCACGCAAAGCTGGGCGCATTTTTTGCCTGGAAAAAATATGGAATAGAAAATGAAGAGATTCTACGATCGATCGAGTCTCATACAACCGGTCGTCCGAATATGTCTCTGCTTGATAAGATCATTTATATCGCAGATTATATTGAGCCTGGAAGAGATGTTGCACCAAATCTTCCGGAAGTACGTGCGCTTGCATTTGTAGATATCGATGCATGTCTTTACCGTATTCTGGAAGATACACTTGCATATCTTGCCGAAAAAGGTGCAACGTTAGATCCTGCGACAGAAGAGACATTTTTATATTATAAAAACCTGAAAAACAGTGATTCCGAAAAGGAGGACAAAAACTGATGCAGACAATCGAGCAGTCAAGAGAGATGGCAAAACTTGCCTGCGAAGCACTCGCTGACAAAAAAGGCGAAGATATCCGTGTAATTGACATTGCAGGAATCTCTGTGCTTGCAGATTATTTTATTATTGCAAACGGAACCAATGAGAGCCAGGTAAGAGCTCTTGTCGATAATGTCGAAGAAGAACTTGCAAAAGCAGGATATGAAGTCAAACAGCGTGAAGGCTATGGCCTTGGAAGCTGGGTGCTTCTTGACTTTGGCGACATTATCGTTCATGTATTTGACAGAGAAAACCGTGTTTTCTATGATCTGGAAAGAATCTGGAGAGACGGAAAACAGGTTGATCCGGAAGAATTATAAAAGATTTTTGTACAGAAGTAACTAGCATTTTTCTATAATTTGTAAAAACAATTATTCTGTAGCAAAC